>CAZJPU010000054.1:0-8175 GCA_964548105.1 Candidatus Woesearchaeota archaeon
TACAAGAACGCAAGGAACTTTTATTGTGAATTCTAGTATTTCTGGAGGATATGAGATGCTTGCAG
Organism: Candidatus Woesearchaeota archaeon; assembly: GCA_964548105.1. GTDB lineage: Archaea > Nanobdellota > Nanobdellia > Pacearchaeales > GW2011-AR1 > ARS1285. Next base: position 66 of record CAZJPU010000054.1, read on the forward strand.
ATAGACATGATGATACAATGATAGATTTAATTCTTGGAAGTTTTGGTGCTCTTCTTTATGTATTAGTTGGATTTTTTTCGATTAACAAAAGAAACAATTAAAAACTGCTTCCACTAGGAATTTACTATGGAGAATAAAGACAGATTTAAGTTAGAAGAATTTTTTGAAAGAATGAAAGAATATAAGGCTAGGCATACAGAACTTATTACAGTTTATGCACCTAAAGGTTTTGATATTAATCTTATTACAAAACAATTAGAAAGTGAAAAATCTACTGCAACAAATATTAAATCAACTTCTACAAGGAAAAATGTGCAAGAAGCACTTGAAAGTTTAATTAGGATAACTAAAGGTATGAAACAAGCTCCACCTAATGGGGTTGGATTATTTGCAGGAAATATTTCTCAAACAGAAGGGCAAGATGATTTTGTAACAGAGGTTTTTGAACCTCCAGAAGAGCTTAATGTAAGACTTTATCGGTGTGATCAGATTTTTGTTTTAGATCCGTTAGAAGAAATGCTTGAAGAAAAAGAGATTTATGGATTAATTGTTATTGATAGAAAAGAAGCTTCTCTTGGATTACTAATTGGAAAGAAAATCAAATTATTAAATCATTTTGATAGTTTTGTTCCTGGAAAAACAACTAAAGGAGGCCAGAGTGCTGCACGTTATGCCCGTATAAGAGAGGGAATTGCTAAGGAATTTTTTAGAAAAATTGCAGATGTTGCAAAAAAAGAGTTTTTTGAGATGAAAAATTTAAAAGGGATTTTAGTAGGGGGCCCTGGACCAACAAAAGAGGATTTTATACGTGAAGGTAATTTGGTAACTTCTATTCAAGATAAGATTTTAGGAATAAAAGATATTGGAGATGCAGATGAACATGGATTAGAGTTGTTAGTTGAAATAAGTGGAGATATTTTAGCAGAGCAGGAAATTATTCGTGAGAAAAAGATTCTTGAGAAGTTTTTTAATATGCTTGGTAAAGAAAAAGAAAAAACAGCTTATGGAAAAGAAGCTGTTGAAAAAGCACTAGAATTTGGAGCGGTAGATTTGTTATTGCTTTCTAAGAGTTTGAAAAAACCTGAAATTAAAAAATTTGAGGAAAAAGCAGAAGAAACTGCTGTTGATATTAAGTTTATCTCAAATGAGACTGAAGAAGGAGTCCAGTTTTGGAATCTTGGGGGAGTTGGAGCTGTATTAAGATTTAAGATTTAGGGAAAAATTAGTAGGGTGTGAATAAATATTTTTAGATAGGGGTTTGTTCTCTTTTTTTATTGTTTTAGGCTAGTATCATAAGCTTTAAAATATACCTTTTATTGATAAATTAGAGGGATATAAATTGGTAGAAGAATTAAAATCTGAATGTGAAAAAGAAGGGCAAGAAAATGTCAAATTAATCGGAGAAGTTTTAGAGCAAATTCCTGAAGTTAAAGAAATTAAAGAAGATGTTGTGGAAATTGTTGTAGAAGAGCCTAAAACTCTTGAGGAAAATAAAGAGATTTTGGAAAATTCTGTTCAAGAAAGAGGAGTTTTAGAAGAAGTACAAGCAAGTTCAGAGACTGTTAAAGAAATAGAAGAAGAAAAAGAGATTGAAAACATGAGGAAAATAGAGGCGGCCTTGTTTTTATCTGCAAGATTTCTTAATTTAGGGCAGTTAGTGATGCTTACTGATGTTAATCCTTTAATGCTTAAGGAACTTTTAGCAAGATTAATTGAAAAATATAATACTGAAAATTCTGCAATTGAAATTATAAGTAAGGAAGATATGTGGAAGATGGATGTATGTAAGGAATATGTTGGGATGATTAATAAATTAGCAACCGGAAGTAGTGAGTTTAGTAAGGCAGAACAAGAGACTTTGGCAGTTATTGCATATAAACAACCTGTAAAACAATCAGTAATTATTAAGATTAGAGGAAATAAAGCTTATGATCATATAAAACATTTTATTGATATTAGTCTTGTGCAGGCTAAGAAAATGGGCCATACTAAAGAACTTAGTTTAAGTAATGATTTTTTTGAATATTTTCATTTACAAAAAAAAGATGGTGAAATGGTTATTGAAGAGAGTGAGATGGATGATGATAGCAGGGATGGAGAGGAAAATATTGGAGATGAGGATGAAAACTTAAATAACCAAAACAATAGTTTAGAAAGGGAGAGGGGTGGGGAGGAAAATAATGGTTAGGTTTTTACCTATTATATATCTTATTTATATGTTTATTTCGTTGTATTTTCTTAACTTTTTTCTAATGCTTTATTTTAGGAATAAGAAAAAGTTTTTTGATTATCCAATCACAAAGAAAAATTATGCGATAAGTTTTATTGTTCCTGCTTATAATGAAGAAAAAACAATTGGAGAAACTATCCAAAAAATTTTCGAGATAGACTATAAAAATATTCTAGAAGTTATTGTTGTTAATGATTGTTCAAAGGATAATACTAGGAAAATAGTAGAAAAAATGCTGAAAAAATATCCTTTATTAAAATTAATTAATAATAAAAAAAATATGGGTAGTGCTGCAGGTTCGCAGAATGTTGGATTGAAATATGCACGAGGAGAGTTAATTGCAGTTGTTGATGCAGATTCTTTTCCTGCAAAAGATTCTATTAGGAAAATGGTTGGTTTTTTTGATGATCCTAAAGTGGGAGCAGTTACTTGCCCTATACTTGCAAGAAATAAAAACAAATTTTGGGAAAAATTACAAGCAATTGAATATCAAGTAATTTCTGCTTCAAGAAAACTTTTAGAATATGTTGATGCAATATATGTAACTCCAGGACCTTTAGCAGTATATAGAAAAAAAGCGCTTTTAGATATTGGAGGTTTTGATGAAAAAAATATGACACAAGATATTGAAGCAACATGGCATTTAGCTAAAAATGGAATAGATAGGAAGATGTGTTTATCTACTCATGTTACAAGTGAGGTTCCTTGTAAATTTAGGGATTGGTTTGTTCAGAGAAGGAGATGGAATATTGGAGGATTACAATGCATTCAGAAATACTGGAAACTCTTTGGAAGAGGAGGAATGTTAGGGTGGTTTATAGTTCCTTTTTTTATTTTTAGTCTTTTTTTAGGATTAATTGGATTGATTATCTTTCTTTATCTTTTAGTTAGGAATTTATTTTCTAGGTTTTTATTTACTAGATATTCTATGATTACTGGAACTTCTCTTTTAACCTTTGAAGATTTTTTTATAACTCCTAGTTTTTTGAATTATTTAGGTTTAATATTGTTTGTTGCAGGAATTATATTTACAATATTAATTTTAAGCATCCTAAAAGATAAAATTCTTAAAAAAGAAAATCTTTGGATTATCCCTTTTTATGTTACTCTTTATCTTACATTATATCCTATTATTTTATTAAATTCCTTATGGCATTTTTTAAGGGGATATAGCACTTGGAGATAATAATCTTTTTAAATTTAGAATAATCAAATAAAAAATGTTTAAATCACAAAAACATGTTTTTTGGCAGGCATTATTAGTAACTCTTTTAATATTTGGAATTGGGATTGTTTTAGGAATTATTCTAGAAAATTGGAGAACTGGTCAGGTAAATTTTTTATTTCAAAAGTCAGAAATAGATTTATTAGATGTTAAATTGCAAAGTGAAATTTATGCTGAAGGAAATTTTAATTGTGAATTTGCAATACAAGAGAATATGGATTTTGCAGATAGAATTTTTGAAGAAGCAAAAATCTTAGATAGATATGAACAAGCAAGTAGATTAACTGGAGATATTGAATTACAACATAAAAGATATGATCTTTTAAGAGCAATATTATTTCTAAATTCCATAAGAATAAAAGAATATTGTAATGCTTCTTATAGCAATGTTGTTTATTTTTATAGTTATTCAAACCCTTTAATAGAAACAAGAGCAAAACAAAACGCTTTTTCTAAGTTATTAGGGGAATTGAAAAAGAAAAAAGGAGATAAGATTCTCCTTATTCCACTTGCAGGGGATAATAATTTAACATCTGTAAGTTTATTATTAAATAAGTATGAAATTTCTGAGGAGGATTTACCTATTATTTTAATTAACGAAAAAATAAAAATTAGTGAATTACAAACTGTTAAAAAGATAGAAAAATATTTTGATTAAATGTTTTATTTTAAATATCATATATTTTAAACAACAAATATTAATAAAAACTAATTTTTTCTAATAATCTTATGGAATATTGTGATGTTTGTGGGATTTTTAGTAATGAGGTGAAGCTTTTTGATGCTATTTATAGGGGCAGGATGAGTCATATTTGTGAAAGATGTTCTATAATTGAAAATATTCCTATTATAAAGCGGCCGGATTCAGGACAGTTAAAAGAGTCAGAAAAAGGGGCAGGAGTTTATGATAGGATGAAAAGGCTTTCTGGAATAAAGGATATTAAAGAAGATGATACTTTTTTCCCAGAAGATAAGTTAAAAGAACTTGATAAAAATCCAGGTCTTGAGACTCCTGAGAAAACTCATTTAAATTTGATTGATCATTTTCATTGGGAACTTATGAAACATAGGCGTAGAAAAGGGCTTTCTCAAAAACAACTTGCAGAAGCTTTAGTAGAATCAGAAATTGCTATACAAATGCTTGAAAAAGGAAAAATTCCTGAAAATGCAGATATTTTGTTAAAAAAATTAGAACAATTTTTTCAAGTCAGGCTTAGAAAGATGAGTGAGAGAGAACTTATGCAGATGCAACAAAGACAAGTAGTAAGAGGAGAAATGCCTGTTTTGTTAGATAGAGATGGGAAAGAATTAGAGGTTATTCCTGAGCCTAAAATAAAAGAAGTTGAAAAAGAAGAAGATTATGAAGAATTAAGAAATGTTATTGAAGAAGATAACGAGAAAATAGAGGAAGCAGAAATTAAAGAAGATAAAGAATTAGAAGTGGGAAAAGAGTTAGATGTGGATAAGGAATCTGAAGTAAGGGTTAGTATAGAAGAACCTATTAAGGAAAAAGAGATTGAATGTGAAGAAATTTCTGAAGGAGAATCTAAAGATTTTGAGATTAAAAAATCAAGCATTAATGCTATAACTATTGACGATATAAGGAAACTTCATAAGAGAAAAATTCTGGCAACAAGGCGAGAGCAAATTGAAGAACAAGGAAAAATTGAAGAAAGAGAGAAACTTATAGAGGCAAGAAAAGAGGAAATTAGGTCAAGAAAAGAGAATGAATCAAATGAATTAGATAAGATTCTTGGAGGATCTGAATTGTTGGATAAAAAAGAGGGCGAAACTGAAAATTCTAGAGATTTGGTTTAAACAATAAGTTTTAAAAAGCCATTTTTTCTTTAATTTTTATAATAAACACATTAAACTTTTTTGAAAAGGTTTGATTTAAAACTAATCTTAAAATGGAAATAAAAATTTTAAAAGATGAAAAAAATGAATTAGAAGTTGAGATTAATAATCAGACAATCGCAGAGTTAGTTAGGGTATATTTAAATGAAGATAGTAGTGTTAAACTTGGTGCTTGGAAAAAAGTACATTATAGCAAACCATTAATCTTGAAAATAGTTACAGATGGTAAAACCGCAAAAAAAGCATTACAAGATGCAATTGATAAAGCAAAGAAAGATTTAAAGAGATATGCTGATGAACTCAAAAAATTAAAGTGATTTGTTTAGCTTGGATAAACAAATAGGTGTTATTTTATTAAATGAAAATTGCAATTTTTACAGATACTTTTCTTCCTCATACAAATGGAGTTGTTACTTCAGTAATTAGTCTTTCTAAAAGACTTGCAGAAAGAGGTCACAAAATTTATATTATTTGCCCTAAACTCAAAGAATCTTTGGAGTTTAATTATAAAAATGTTAAGGTTATTAGGGTTTCTTCAATGCCTGCTCTTTTTTATGAAGGCTTTAGACTCACAAATATTTTTAGTTTAAAAATTTTTAATTTTTTGAAAAAAGAAAAAATAGATTTAATTCATTTTCATACTCCTATGCCTCTTGGAATGCAAGCAATAATTATTTCTAAGAAATTAGGTATACCTTTGGTTGGAACTTTTCATACTCTTTTTGTAAATCCCCAATATTTAAAACATGCAAGAATGAATTTTAAAATTGTAGAAGATCTTGCATGGATTTATGCTAAATTTTATTATGAGAAATGCAATCTTATAACTTGCCCTTCTAATGTTATAAAAGACGATCTTATAAAGAAAAATATTGGTGATGAAATTAGGGTAATTTCAAATGGAATTAATTTACAGGAATTTGATAATAGTGATTGGAGAAAAGTTAGGGAGAAATATCTTGGAAAAAATAAAAAAGGTAAACTCCTTCTTTATGTTGGAAGAATTGCATATGAGAAAAGTCTTCCATATCTTCTTGAATGTTTTAAGATTATCTTAGAAAAAAAACCAGAAATCAAATTACTTCTTGTAGGGGGAGGGCCTCAGATTAAAGATATAAAACAAAAGATTCATGATTTAAACCTTTCTGATAATGTAATTTTGACTGGAGAGATTGCTCATGAGAATCTTTTAAAATCTTCATTATTTTGGGCATCTGATTTGTTTGTTACTGTATCAACTACAGAGACTCAGGGAATAAATTTACTAGAAGCTCAATCAAATGGGTTAGTTTGTGTAGCTGTTAATGAAGGAGGGGTAAAAAATATTATTAAGAATAATTATAATGGGATTCTTGTTGAAGAAGGAGACAGAAAGAGTTTTATAAATTCGGTTATAAAATTATTGTATGATGATAAACTTAGAGAGAAAATGAAAAAAAATACTTTAAATGAAATAAAAAAACATGATATGAATAAAATTGTTAATTTATGGGAAAAAGAATATCTGAGATTAATACAAAACAAAAAATTTAATAATAAATCTAAAAAATGAAGAAAAATTTGATAATTACAGCATCTGATTCAAAATTCGGAGATTTTCTTATTAATCATTGGTTAAAATCATTATTAGATAATGTAAATATTGATAATACAGATATTGTTATTTTAGATTATGGTCTTAATAATTCTCAAAAAGAGAAACTTTTGTCTAAAAATGTAAAAGTTATTGGTTGCAAAAGAGATGGCTTTGTTATTAATATAAGGTATAGAGATACCTTAGATTTCTTAAATAGGATTGATTATGGGCAGGTTTTGTTTTGTGATTCTGGAGATATTATTTTTCAAGAGGATATTTCTCATCTTTTTCTTGAAAATAAAGATAAATTTAGGGTTGTTCGTGAAGGGTTAAAGAGTTTAATAAATGAATATTCATTCTTGAAAAAATCTTTTTCAAAAGATTTTGAAAAAGAGATTAAAAAAACTATTTTTAATGAGAGAATTATAAACGCAGGTTTTATTATTGGTTCTGCTGAAAATTTTAAAAAGCTTTGTTCTTGTGTTTTTAAAAATATTAAAAATTTGAATGTTTTTGGTCCTGATCAAGTGATTGTTAATTATTATTTATATAAAAATGGTTTTGTAGAACTTGATAAAAAATTTAACTATTTGCCTACTACTGCAGTTAATAGATTTAAGATTAAAAATGGTGTTTTTTTTGATGAAGATAATTTAATTATTCCAGTGGTTCATAATGCTGGAGGTAATTCTTTTTTTAGGTCTATTAAGAATTTTGGATATGGAGAGAATTATAATGAGTTAGATTTAAAGGTTTATAAGAGTTTAAGGGCTCTTTATTTGATGACTCCTTTTTTTAATAAAATTTCAAAAAGTTTTTTTAAAAGAAAAAATAGGTTGTTAAGAGTAAGATAATTTATTTTTAGGATATATTCTGGTTTTTGCGAACTTTTTTATTAAGAAAAAATTGCAAAAAAATTGCTGTAGGATGTAATATAAAAATTGAGAAGAGGCCTGAAAAAACAAAGTGAATGAGATAAATAAACAAAATAAAAATTCTAATTCTTTTAACCTTTTATTTTGAATTTTTAATAGTTTTTAGTATTTTTTCTAAGGCATTATTTGCTGAATTTTTAGGTATTTGATAGTTTGAAATGTTTTTTTCATAATATTTTAAGTTCTGTAGAAACTCAAGAATATCTTTTTTTTCAGGATTTTCTGAAAACTTTCCAAAACCCGCTTTTTCTAAATATAATGCATTAAATACTTGTTCAAATTGTTTT
>CAZJPU010000055.1:0-8155 GCA_964548105.1 Candidatus Woesearchaeota archaeon
CTAATTTTATTAAAAAAATAAAAATTATAAAAAAATAAAAAAAAATAAAAAATTATTGCGATATACCTCTAACACTTCCAGTTGACTGTTGCTCAAGACCACTTCCTGATTTTCTATAAGTTGCCTTAATATTTGCACGTACTTGGTCACCTTCAGCCCAATTAGTAGTACAATTTCCTTGAATTGTTACTCGAGTTCCAGAAGTCCATGCATTATCAGCTATTCCATCTGGTATTGTGGGAACAATATCTTCAAACACATCAGTTGTAGAAATTACATTCATTACACACTCCACTGTGCCTGGTGATTCTAATGTAACTAAAAACCCATTATTTCCAGTTCCACTATGAACTAGATATATAGAGTCGCCAAGATTTTGAGTTACTTCCATTGTGATAGAATTATCAGCATCATCAATCTTAAAACTATCAACATAAAATGGAGAGTTCATTAACGCAGCACTACCTGCAAGTTTTCCCGGACTAAAAACTCCAAAATACGCAAGAACTCCAATAGCGATTATCGCGGCTAAAATTGCCCAGCCATAAGTCATTAAAAACTCCATAGCTGCTTGTCCTCTTTTTTCCATTATTAACCTCCTTTTCAAAATATTTATCATATATTTACTATACAATTAATTATAAAGAGGAAGTTTAGTATATAAATATTTCTATATTCCCTCTTTAAAATTTTTACTTTTTACTTTTATTGCTTTTAGACATTTTTCTTTTATTTTTTCCACTCTTCCAGATAATTACTATATTTGTTATAATTATAAAAAATAAACTAATGATAATAGGTGTTTTTAATGAAAATTCTATAAGAATAAGAAGAATAATTGTAATTAAACAAGCAACCACAATAACAAATAACCTCTTTTTCCAAGCTTTAAGTTCTTCTTTACAAAGACTACTGAGTATTAATCCTGTTGGAACTCCTAAAACTAGCAAAAAAACATATAATAAATTTTCTAACATAGTTTTTTTAAACTTATAAACTTTAAAAATCTATGGAAGAAATTAAAATAATTAAAAATATAAAAGAAGGAAGAATTTTTATCTATCCTACAGACACTATCTATGGTTTTGGATGTAACGCCCTTGACAAAAAAGCAGTTGAAAAAATAAAAAAAATAAAACAACGAGATTCAAAAAAACCTCTTTCAATAATTGCTCCTTCTTTAACCTGGATAAAAGAAAATTGCATTATAGATAAAAACCTAAATATAAAAAAATATCTTCCAGGTCCATACACCCTAATTTTAAAAAAACAAGACCCAAAATTTCTAAACCATGTTTCAAACACAGATGCTTTAGGAATAAGAATACCTAAATGTGATTTCACAAAAATAATTCAAAAATCAGGAGTTCCATTCATAACAACTTCAGTAAATTTAAGTGGAGAAAAACCAATAATAAAAACCAGCCAAATACCAAAACAAATAAAAGATAAAATAGACATGATAATTAACACAGGACCTTTAACAGGAAGACCTTCAACATTGGTTATTGATGGAAAGGAAGTTAAAAGGTAAAAAAACTTTCTTTAATAAAAATTAAATAAAAATTAAAAATGCCATTAAGATTTGCAATAACTTATTACAAAAACAATATTGCAGGAAAAAATATTGTTGAAAGATTTAAAGAACTAGCTTTTGCTCCGCAAGTACCTATTATTGAACTTAAAAAAGAAACACTTTTTTCAGATAATCTTAATGAGGAGAACTATCCTGAATTAAAAAATATTGACTTTCTTGTTTTTGTATCAACTCATAAGTCTGAAAAAGGAAATCCTTCTTTATGTCTTCACGCTCCAGGAAACTTTAGAAATGCCGATTTAGGAGGAAAACCTGGAAAAGTTTCTAAAACCTCTTCTTATGTTTTAAAATATCTTTTTAAAGAATTAAATAAAAATTACAATAAAGACAAGACTAAATTAAAAAATGAGTATGATCTTACCTTAGAGGTTACTCATCACGGACCCTCTATTAATATTCCCTGCTGTTTTATAGAAATTGGAAGCAAAGAAGAACAATGGAAAGACATTGAAGCTGCAAAGATAATTGCTAAAACTATTTTTTCATTACAAGATTATAAACCTAGCCCTAATTGGGTTCCAGTTCTCTGTGTGGGTGGACCTCATTATGCACCAACATTCAATAAAATACAGATTAACAGTAAATATGCTATATCTCATATAATTGCTCAGTATAATTTACCTTTAACACAACCTATGCTTAAGGAAGCAGAAGAAAAAACCTCAGAACAAGTAAAAGAAGTTCTAATTGATTGGAAAGGTTGTGGAAAATCAGAAGAAAGACAAAAAGTTATTCAAGTATTAGATAAATCTGGACTTTCATATAAAAGAACAAGTGAGATAGAAAAATGAATTACAAAGTAAGTATAGTCAAATGTAATTCTTATAACTCCCAAGAAGTTAGAGAGTCTCTTATTCAGAGTTTAAAAGATATTGATTTTAATTTTAAAAAAAATATGAAAGTTCTTATAAAACCAAATATTTTAGGGCCTTATCCTCCTGAAAAAGCAGTAACTACTCATCCAGTAGTAATTGAAGAACTCTGCAAAATCTTAAAAAAATATAATGCAAAAATTATTATTGGAGAAAGTTCAGCTTATAATACTAACCAGTCTTTTGAAGTTTCAGGAATAAAAAAACTTTCAAAATACGCAGAAATATTAAATTTTGAAAGTGTTCCTAAAAAAGTTTTTAATATAAACAATATAAAAATTCCTTTACCAAAAATTTTGTTTGAAGTTGATTTAATAATAAATATGGCAAAATTAAAAACTCATTGTTTCACTAAGGTAACTTTAGCTTCAAAAAATTTATACGGTTGCATTCCAGGAAAATTAAAATCCCTTATTCATAAAAAATTCCCATTAGAAAAAGATCTTTCAAAAGTAATTTTTGAATTAAACAAAATAATTAAACCTCAGTTAAATATTATTGATGGAATTCTTGGTATGGAAGGTGAAGGTCCTGGAACTTCTGGAACTCCGATTAATTCTAACTTAATAATTTCAGGAAAAAATAATTTTGCAGTAGATATTATTGCTTCTGAAGTAATGGGTTTTAACCCTTATAATATTTATACTAACAAATTTTCAAAGATTAAAAAAGAGGATATTAAAATAATAGGAAGTAAAAATATTAATTTAAATTTTAAAAAAGCCAAACTTACTAATCTTAGTTTTCTAAGTATTTTTAATATTTTATTTCCAAAACCTAAAATATTTTTTAATCATAAAAAATGCACCCAATGTCATGTTTGTGAAGAAAAATGCCCAGTTCAAGCAATTACCTTAAAACCCTATCCAATTTGCAATCATAAAACATGTGTAAGATGTTTATGTTGCATAGAGGTCTGTCCTAGTAATGCAATTTACTTAAAAGAAAATAAAATAAAAGAAACTTTGAAAAAATTTATTGAAAAGTTCTCTTAATCTTTAACCCTAGTTTTTTAACTTTAGTTGTTTAACCTTAGTTTTTTTAACATCTATTAATTTAATTATTCTCATCATCTTTTAAGTCTAAAAGAATTTTTAACACTAAATTTTCCAACTTTTGTTCTTATAAGGTTTAGTAATAACGCTCCCCCAAAACTTTTTCCAAGATCATTTGCAATTGTCCTAATATAAGTTCCAGATGAACAAGCAATTGTTATATCTGCAACAATAAATTTTTTAGACTCTTCATTTAGTAATTCTTCCCATTTTTTTAAAATATCTTCTTGTCTAAAATCTCCTTTAAGACTTTTAATTTTTTGTCTAATTTGTTTTAAAAGTCTGTTAGTGGTTATAGTATGAATAGAATTAATCTCAATACCATTAATCTTAATCATTTTTTTTGGAAGTTCAATATCTGAAAGCTGATTATTTCTTGCATAATAAAATAGAGGTTTTCTTTTTATTCTTAAAGAAGAATAAGGTGGAATCTCTTGATTATAAGGCCCTTTTAATTGTTTAATTTGTTTTTTTAACAGTTTTATATCAATTTCTTTATCTTTTTTTTCTGGAATACCCAAAATATCATAACTATCTGAAGAAAATCCAAATAAAACTTGCGCACGATATTCTTTACCTAACTTCATGTATTGAATCATTTTTTTATTTTCATCACCTACTAGAAAAAGCAAAACCCCCTGAGCCATGGGATCTAGCCTTCCAGGATAACTCATTTTTTTACTTTTATAAAAAGGATTTTGCTCTTTGAATTTTTCAATAGCTTGTAACGGAGTTATGCTAACTGGTTTGTAAAGATTAATTATGTTTCTCATCTTGATTTTGTTGTTTTTCTTGATTTTTTGTATTTTTTTATTAAAAAAATAATTATTAAGATAAGAATTAAGATAATAAAGATTAATAAGACCCAGTCAAAAATAGGCATTCCATGAGGTTTATCAGGTCCTTCATGCGCAGAAACCAAGCTAAGAAAAAGAAATATGATTAATTGAAACAATATAATTGGTTTTTTCATAATATTAAGAAGTCTTTGATACTTTTAAATACTTTTTAAAAGTAAGAGTGTTTTTTGATCTAATCTAACTTATCCAGAAACCCTTCTCATGTCTGTTACTTCATATCCTGAATGTTGTTTAAGAGCTCCAATAACTTTATCTGCAACACGTCCTCTAGTCATGGAAAAGTGATGTTTATATCCTCCATGCCCTACTTGCAACAAAACTTTTTGTAGCTCTTGAATTTTTCCAACTCCTGCAGAACCAAAATATACACTAGGAATTCTATCTTCAGTTACGATTCCTTCACCAAAATAAAATTTAAGTTTTCCTTCTTCTGTTGCACAACTTCCATATGTAAAATCAGTTGGTTCAAATCTTCCTTGAATACATCCAACCCCGCTGTTTTCTCCAAATGCATGATCTAAAATACCATGAGTATCTACATAATGGCCGGATTTTAACCATGCAGTATCATGAGGTCCGCAATGCATAAACATAACTTTATTATCATCATTATGCCAGTTATTATTCCAATCTTGGCATGCAACTGGGCTTTTTGAAAATCTTCTCATAGCAGCCATTGTAATTGCATTTCCCATATCAACTTCACAAGCTGTAGAAATTCCTCTATTGTTTAAATAACTTATAGTTGCACAAGGAGAAATTCCTCTAATTTCTTGGAACTCTGTCCAACATCTAACTCCAATTGCTTCAGGATTAAGGGTTTCTAAATATTCATCCATAACAACACTTAATCGTGTTTGTTGGTCTAATGCATGTTCTTTGTTAGGGGCACGATCCCAATTAGTGTAATCTGTCAACTCTTTTTTTCTTCTCTTATATCTTGGATCACTTGGGTTTAATTTGTCCATTTTATGGAAGACTGAAGAAAGATCTTCTGTTTCAACTCTAATCCCATTTTTTTCAGCATCAAGTTCACCAAACCTTGTTGTATAAAAAGGAGTTGTTCTTGCACCAAGTGCTAAAACAACCATTCCATCAAGAATATTTTCTCCCCCGCCTCCAGTTTCTGGACGAATTAGTTTATGAGGATCTTTTGCTGTTCCATTACAAATACCCGTAAACAAATTAATATTATCTGCAAACCTATCACTTTGAGGAGATACAACATGAGGTTCTAGTTTTACAAAATCAACTCCCATTTGATACAAAACATCCATTGTTGATACAATTCCACAAAAAGCATCTCGTCTATCATCACGGCCCATCTTATTCATATCATCAGGATAAGCATGTAAGAGAATTTTCTCTCCTTTTTTTCCTGCTTCTCTAAGAGCATAACTCATTCCAATTTCATTACCAAAATTTGGATGAGTCCAAACAATTCCATCATATTTTCCTTGATTTTCTTTAAGAAATCTTGCAAATTTATCACCTTCTTCTTTTGTTTCAACAGCTCCAAGTGGTGTAGCATCTTCAGGCATCATTAAGGATTTATGGCCTAATTTTTCAAGAACTGCTGGAATTTCTTCTCGAGCTTGACTCATATATTCTGGAGGAAAAAAACCTCTGTTTCCAAATCCTAAAACAAAAGTAGCCATATTTAAAACACCATTATTAAGAAGAGTATATCTGTTATTATATATAAACTTAGTTGTCTTGCAAATATTGTTTTTTTTGAGTATGTTATGTACTCAACATATCTATGCTGCAAATTTTAATGAAGATGAATCCTCAACCAATGCTCCAAGACCTTCTCCACAAACTATTGTCCCTGCCTCTGCATCCCTTTTTGTCTGATCTCTAATTGCAAAACAATGTGCTTCCCGAGATATTCCTGAAGCATTAAACCCTTTTGGATTATATTGAGATATCAATGCAAGAATATCATTTGGTTTTTTATGTTCCTTATGACCCTACATTTCAAGATACAAAAGAGATGCAGCCCAATTTTTTCTAAAATCAAAATCAAGACCTCTCTCATTAACTTTTTCTAATGCAAAATAAGTATCTTCTGGCCTTGCAGTTTCTAATAATCCAACTACATCTTCATAAGGGATATCATTATCACTAAATACTCTGAATAAATTTCTATAACTTGAAGCAACCTGTTGCGAGTTAAGATTACCCATACTAATTAGGTAGGTTTTATAATTTATATTAATTATTGTATCAAAAGTTGTTAAGAAACTTTATTTTGAAAAACATAAAAATTAGGGTATTTGTTACCCTTATACAGTTATAACAAATAGAAAGATTTAAATATGATAAAATATTATTAAGATTATGGGAAAAGTACTTACAGATATTATGGGAACTACAACTCATACAAGTCTTATTGGAGAGTTGTTAAGTCATTTTGAGCAACATAGTTCAGCATATTTAGCAGAAGCTAGTCCTGAAGCTATTGAAATTATTGATAGAATTAAGGGTGAAGAAGGTTTTCAAACCAAAGAACAAGTTTTTTCTCATGTTGTTCAAGAAATTAAAAAGAAAAACTTACGTCCAGATTATTTAGCTCTTACAGGAATGGTTAATAAAGAAGGATATGAACAAAGAAGACTTCAAGCACCTTTTTTTGAAGATGTTCCAAGAAATCTACAGAAATGGAGACAAAATGGAAATGGAATCTTTGTATATTCTAATGGAGGTGCTGCTGAACAAGAACTAATTTTTAGAAATACAAATCACGGAGATTTAACTCCTTTAGTTGATGGGTATTTTGGAACTGATAAATTTGGAAGTAAATATGAACCTGATGCTTATCATAAAATAAGTGATCATTTAAAAACTGCTCCAGCAGAAATTGCATTCTTATCTGATATAACAAGAGAATTAGATGCTGCTGACAAGGCAGGATGTAGGGTCGTTTTAGTTCAAAGGCCAGGAAATAAACCTGTAGATGCTAATAGTTATGAATCTGTAAAAAGTTTTGATCAGATTAATATCTAAGATTTTTTAATAATTTCAACAATTCCTTTTTTAGTATCTATTTTAACTCTATCATTATTTTTTAATACTTTTGTTGCAATTTTAGTTCCAATAATGCATGGTATTTTCATTTCTCTTGAAATAATTGCAGCATGACACAACGCTCCGCCTTCATCAGTTATTATTCCTCCTACTTTAGATAAAAATGCCACCATATCCTGAGTAGTCATTGATAAAACAATAATATCTCCTTTTTCTATCATTTCTATATCAGACTTCTTTTTAATAAGCCTAACTTTTCCAATTATATCTTGTTTATAGGTAGGAGTTCCTACTAATTCATGTTTATTAAAATCTAATTTATTTAAAATATCATTTAGTTTATTATCAAAACTCTCAACTTTTTTACCCTGATAAAAAGATTGTTTATAATTATATATTAAAAAAATAGAGTTATTTCTTTGAGAAATTGTTTTATTATCTAACTGTAGATTTGAATTATGTAATTCTTCGATTTCGCGATTTCTATAGAATAATAAATTTTTATATGGAATTTTTGTTTTTTTAGATAATTTCTTTAAGTAAGAATTCAAATTTTTCAATGAGTCTAAACAAACTTTTTCAGAAGCATCATAATATTCTTGTAAATTATTAATCTCGTTTAAGAAGATATTATTCTTTTTCAAGTATGTACCAACATAAAAACTATATAATATTATTCCTCTTGCTAATTTATAATTTAAAACAAAGTTATACCAGTTCTCTAAATTAACCCCTCTAGAA
>CAZJPU010000056.1:0-8096 GCA_964548105.1 Candidatus Woesearchaeota archaeon
TTCTTTTGTTTTTTTACAAGAATTCTCAATTTCCTTTTTTAATTCACTAAAATTAACTTTTTCATGACTCCGAAATAAAAACAATCCAGGCAATTTTTTCTCATTTTCAATTATCAAAACAATCCTGCCACTACAACTACTTGTTGTAAAATAATCCTTAGAACTATTTATCTGATTACATAAATCTAAAATAGGTTTATCCCAACTTTGTTTATTACTTTTATCTTTTTTTCCAAGAATATTTTTTTTTGAGTTATCAAAGTTATATACCATATTTTAACCAAAAATACTTGATTTTTAATTGTTTCCATCACAATAAAGTTTTAAAACTATTATTCCTAAAAAATATTATGAAAACACCTTATTTTATATTTAAACCAAAAGTATTAGAAAAAAACTATAAAGAATTTGAAAAACTTTGTGAAAAATATTTAGAAAAATTTGTGATTGCATATTCTGTAAAAACCAATTCACATAATAAAGTAATAGATCTTCTTTCAGATTTAGGTTCTAATTTTGAAGTTGCCTCTCTTAAAGAAATAAACATGACACCTAAAAAATCAAAGATTTTTAATGGTCCTGCAAAAACAAAAGAAGAATTAGAAATTGCTATTGATGAAAAATTTCTTATAAATATTGATTCTAAATCTGAAATAAATAAGATTTACAATATCACAAAAGGAGAATCATTTAATATTGGCCTTAGAATTTCAACTAAAGAAACAAAATTTGGTTTTGATGAAACCTTATTACAAGATATAATAAAATATGCAAAATTTAAAAATCTAAATATAATAGGCCTTCAATTTCATAAAGGCACTCAACAAACCATTACAGATTTTAAAGAAAATTTAGAAAAAGCATCAAGAATAATAAACACCTTACCAAAAGATATAGAACTTAAATACATTGATATTGGAGGAGGATTTCCTGATAAAATCCAATTAAAAAATCTTCATGCAACTCTAGAAGACTTTTTTCAAGCTATCCAAAAAAACCTAAAAAAATTTAATGCGACAATTATTGTTGAACCTGGAAGAAATCTTGTTGCAAATGCTTTTGAACTAATCACAAAAGTTCAGGTAATAAAACAAAATTTTAAAAAAACATATGCGATTCTTGATGCAGGAATAAATTTCTTACCCAAAATAACGCTTTCCCAATATAAGTTTTCAAAACTTAATAAATCTGAAAAAAAAGAAGAATTAAAAGAATATATCTTAGCAGGACCCCTTTTATTTACAAATGACACTCTTGGAAAAATCCGAGAATCTCTTCAAGAAGAAGACCTTATTAAAGTTGAAAATGTAGGTGCTTATTGTCAGAATCTTGCCTGGAAGATTTCTTATGATCAACCTGAAATTATAACACAAGAGAATCAATAAAAACATATCTTAAATCTAAACTTCTTTTAAGTTCTTCAGGAAGCTCTTTACTAATTAATTCTTTAATAATATAAACGGGTTTTGTTTTAGGATATTTTGAATAACTTATTTCAGCTAAAACTCCAGCCCCATATCCAATACAAATTAATATCTCTGTTTCATCATTTAACTTTCCAGGTTGATTTCTCCAAACACCACAATTAATATGTTCTCCTAATTTAGTATTCACCCAATCATAACCAAGTTTATCATCTAATGGGAGTATTTCAAAGACATTTCCATTAAGTTTAAGATATTTTTGTGCAAATAATTCAGAACTCGAACCCTTATCAGGAGTTAGATAAACATCATGATTTTTATCAGCAAGTTTTTCAGCTAGTTTAGAAATTACATCCAGATAATCAGGATTAACTTTTTTCAATGAATCTAACTTACCCGGCCCTATTATTCCAATCTTCATAATAAATAATTAAAATTCAAGTTAAAAAAACTTTCTAAATTAGATAATAGTTTAAAATTATCTCCTAAACAATCTTAACATCCCCAAAATTATTAATTTAGACAATTTTGATGTCAAAAACATAATGATCTATTTTAGGTCCATAACTTTTTATTTTTTTAGCAACTAACAATTTCACCTTAAACCCTGCTTTCTCTGCTACTTGCTGTACATCTCCCATAATCCTACCAATCTCTTCATCTTCTTTACCTACAACAACCAATTCCTCATAATGTAAAATACCTTTTTTCTTTATAATTTTCATAGCAGATTCTAAAAATTCTTTTGGAGGTGGTAAATATCCCATTAAAACCCTATCTGCTTTTACACCTTTTTCAACTAATTTCTCTACTTCTTTTTTACAATCTCCATTTATAGGTTCAACACAATGTATATGATTTATCTTAAGATTTTCCTTAAAAAACTCAAATGAAACAGGATTTAGTTCAATAGAATAAACCTTATCTGGTTTAGATAATTTTCCAATAGGCACACTAAAATAACCAATTCCAGAAAACATATCTACAATTATCTCACCCTTCTCAACCTGCTTTGCAATTCTAGTTCTTTCAAAAACATTTCCTTTTGCAAACATAACTTTTCTAACATCAAATTTATACTTACAACCAGATTCAATATGGGTAGTAACTGTATCTTTACTACCTGAAATAACTTTTATTTGAGGTTCTCTAAATTTCCCAGTTATTTTACCAATCTTATTACAAACACTTCTGATACTTGGAAAAATTTCTAAAACTGCTTTTCCAATTTCTTTACTATCCCCTACAAGTTCACTATCTAAATTCAAAATAATTATATCTCCAATTTTCTGAAATCCTTTAGGTAATAATTCTAACTTTTTTTTATCAACTTTTCCATTAAGTTTTTCTTTTAATAATTCTTTAAATCCCATAACTTTGTTAGAAAAAACTAGTTTAAATAATTAATCTTTAAAAAAACTTTTCTTTGTAAAGATTCCAAGTTCTAATAAATTCTGCATGTGGCCAGGTTAAAGGAAGAACAGAATAAGCTAATCCATTTTTATATGGCTCACTTTTCCTAATATTTCTAACCATAATTTCTCGATCTTTTCGCAAAAGACCAGCTTTTTTATACTCATCAACCCATTTTTCAAAACTTGCATTACTAGAAATATGCTCTGGAAGCAATCCCTTTACAGAAATATCTAAAACCCAATTAAGATATTTATCAGCTTTTTTCTTTTTACCTAACCTAATATAATGCCTGCACAACATTAAAGTAAAATGTGGCCAAGGTCCCCACCCCCCATTATTCCTTCCAATATGTTCTGGATACCTACAAATCCCTCCAATTTTTTTATGCCATAACTTATCTTCAATAACTTTTACAGTTTTCTCAATCTTTTCATTATCGTCATCAAAAACTCCAAAATCAGCTAAAGCATAAGAACTAGCATCTATATCGCTAACAACACTACTAGATTCTTTAATCCTTATATTTTTTATAAAATATTTTCCATTCCAAAAATACTTATTAATAGATTTTTTTAGTTTGTCTAAATCTACTTTACTTTTAATTCCAACCCATTCTAATTCTCTTAAAGCTCCATAACAAACAGCATTTGCCCATACTTCTAAACCTTCTTCCAAAGGTGGAAACTCATGAATACTATTTGGTGTAAAAAATAAATTTTTTTTATCTAAATGAGAATCTAAATAATAAACGGATTTTTTTATCTTACTCCTATACTTTTCAAGAAATTTTTTATCTTTAGAAATTTTAATATATTTTGCAAAAGAATATAATACTAACCCAGTATTATCTAATTGAATTGGTTTATAACTTGCATCTTTTCCTTTTTTATCTAATCTTTGTGGAAAACTTCCATCCTTATTTTGGCTCTTCATCATAAATTCAAGAGCATTTCTAGCTCTTTTTAATTCTCCTGCACTAATTAAACCTAATACACAAATAGCATGATCTCTAGGATAAATAAACGGATATCTTCCTTTAGGACTACTTGCAAGTATTGCTCCATTTCTTAATTGAAATTTTTCCAAAACATCAACGCTCCTCAAATAAATCAATTCTGCCTTTCGAAACTTGGAATTATCCATTTTTAATAAATGAATAATAGTGTTATCCCACTCTTTAGGGCCGTTTATTAAAAAACCTTTTTTCACTGCTTTTAACATAGGTTTATCATTATCTGAATCACCTAATCCTATTGTAAAAACCTCACCATATTTTTCTTTAAAAAAATTACTTAAAATTTTCACTGCCTTACCTTTATCATTATCTCCTAAAATATGATAATATCTCCCACCTTTAGTATAGTTTAATCCTTGTTTTCTTATCAAACGAATAAGTATTTCTTCATCTCTTTTATTTTCTAATTTAAAAGCTTCATCATAATCTCTTTTTTTAGCAAGTTTTGCTTCACTTAAACTTAATCCAGAATCTTTAGCAACTTCTTTAGCATTCATGTCTGAAAACCCCCTCAAAGGAACATTTTTCTTTATTAATTTTAAAGTTCTTACTAATTCCTCATATTTTTTTCCAAGCTCAATAACCTCATAATATCTTTGTATTTTTCTTTTATTTTGTTCACCAAAATAATTCATAGGAATAAATATCCCTCCACCATTTTCACTAATAAAAGGATGATTATTTCCCAATCTCTTTCTATAAACTTCAATTTCAGCACAAGTCTTACTACTAACAATTACTAATGGAATATCCATTTCTTTTAAAAATTTAAGAGCCCTATTAGCATCATCAAACTTATAATTATCATCAAGTAATGTTCCATCTAAATCACTAAATATCACCTTTTTTGGTTGCATAGATCATAAAAGAATTAAGAGTTTAAAAAATCTATCATCCCCATAAGGCTTAAATATTAATTAATACTAATCTTATTATGAAAAAAAGAGTTGGAATTCTTATGACAATTATATTCATTGTAATTATTATTATAATTATTTTACTCCTAGTCATTCCGCCTCCAAGAAATAACTGTACTAAAATTGGAATACTCCTAGATAATTTACACGATGATGTTAGTAAAGCGTGGAACTCAGAAAAAGATAATTTTGAATTTCAAGGAACTCTTCCTAAAGAAATAAAATATATTTGTTTTGTAGATTTTTCAAAAGATAATTTTACAGGACCTCATGAAAGTGATGATATTTCAAAGAATATTAAAATTTTAAAAAATACTGAATGTGAGGGAGAGTCTTGTAATCTAATAATCTTTCCAATAGAAAATACTTGTAATATAGCAAATGACAATATTCCTCATATAGATATTGAAAAAATAACACAATCAGAAAATCCTTATTGTATTTCAGTTAATAAAGGAGAAATAATTTTTCAGATTAAAAAAGATTTAGGTGAAAGACTAGTTAATATAATATAACGTTTTCTTATTCATCTATCTCTATAATTAATTGTAAGAAGACCAAGATTCCTATCTCCTAAACAAAGACTAACCCTTGGTTTAATTAAACAAGCATGTTCTAATATAGAAACTGCTACAGAATCTTCTCCAATACTTTTTAATGATTTTTGACCCTCATTTAAATAAAAAGGATCTATAATGCTCCCATCCCTCATACTTTTTAAAATACTCCAAGTATTACAATGTCCAAATAAAACCAAACTACGATATCTAAATTCATCATCAAAACCTGCAAATCTCTTTGAAAGTTCATCAAATTTTTTATCCAAACTAAAATATTCAAAAACTGCATTAGACCAATCTTCATTACCCCTATCCGGTTCCAAAGCTTCTTGAAATATCATTATACTTCCATATTTACATTCAGGAATAAAAGAGGATGTTATAGATTCTAATCTTCCTTCTCTATTAAATCTCCAATTTAACTTTATTTTATGACCTTTTTCCTTACGTTGATAAAATTGAGAAATATAAACAAAATCTTTTTCAGGATTAACAACAAGGAAATTATTACCTATTGAACCTGCATAACTTCTTTTTTCTTCTTGAATCCTTTCATCAATAGTTTCTTCTTGAACATTTTCATCAATAATTTCCTCTTGGCTACTATTACCCGAATCAACTTTAGAAAACCCTTCTACAACTCCCCTAACATTTCCAAGCCTCTTATAATACTCACTACTAGAAACAACACCATAACTTCCTAACAATCCTTCAACTCCTTGAATTTGTGTTTGTACACCACTATAATCAAAATCATTCCCTGACAAATTTATTTCTTCTAAATCTAATAACAAGGAATTAATTTCACGTCTCTCTTCTCTTGTTAAACCTTTTTTCCCTTTTCCAGATTTTCCATCTGATTTTCCCATTCAATTTTACTACAGAAATCTCTTTATAAAATTATATACCATAAATTCAATTCTACTCTACAAATTTTCTTATAAAATCTACTCTTTCTTTAATTGTCATTAAAGGAACTTTTACAATTCTATAACCCAGTTCAGCATAAGCATTATAGATTAAATCATGAACCTCTTCTGCCTCCCCTTTACCCTCCCCTCTAACTTCACTGTCTTTCACATAAGGAACAAAATCTAAGAAAAAAACTATTTCATAATTTGTATTTTCTTTTTTACATTGTTCTAATAAATCCTTAGGAATCTCAAACAAATGATATCTATAATACCCAATACTATCTACTAATCCTCTATCAAAAAATACAGGCCCTTGATGTTTTTCAGCCTCTTCTTCTTTTTCTAATTTTTTTTCAAAAATTTCATATTGCACACGCTCATCATTTCTATCCTCAAAATCTCTATATTTCAAAACCTCTCTTGCAGATTCTGAAACAATTTTAAACTCTTTTTCAAGTTCATCTATTGTTGTTGTTTTTCCTGTGCAAGGGCCTCCAGTGATTACAAACTTTCTCGCCATAGGTATTATTAAAAATCTTTTATATTTATAAAATTAATTGTGTTTAAAATCATTCTAAAATTATTTGATTTGATTTGATTTAATCTAATTTAACTTTATCTTTTAAGAGGAACTAATTCTGGTCCAATATTATGAGTCATTGCTAAAGCCCCCCCTATTAAGGGCAAAAAATCTTTGTAAAACTGAGGTGTAGGACCTTCTATTCCTCCAATATATTTTTGATCTACGCTTCTTACTTTTCCTGCAACACTATCTAAAGAAATTCTTGTAGGTCTGATATCATAACCTTTTCCATGTCTTTTTAATGCTATTGAAACATTAAGTTCTCCATCTACAAATGCCCTTATTCCTTCTCTTCCTGCTTCAAATGCTTCTTGTGCATCTACTAAAGACCTCATTAAAGTTCTTTGAATATGATGAGGAGTTAAAGGTGTTTCTTTTATTTCATTATAACCATTAATAATATCAACATCAGATCCCAAACCTTTTTTAATTTCAGAAGCTACAAAATCAGCATAATTAAATGATCCAGATCGAGAATGTTCTGTATGACCAAAAGAGTCTTCATTCTCCCTAACACCATATAATTCAGCAAGGGTCTTTCCTTTTTGATTAACTAATTCTTCCCCACAAACAATAAACACAAACCCTTGTTTTGATAAAAGATTATCAACTTTACCCAACAAATTTTGATTATCATAAGGTATTTCTCTTGGTAAAAATAAATGAGGTGAAAAACCTTCTATAACATCTCCTGCATGATTTATTTTTGCAAAACTACATCCAAGAGTTAACCATCCTGCATCTCTTCCTTGTGTCTGATAAACAACTACTGGAGCAGTTGAATAACACTCTCTTCCCTTATGTTGAACCTTTGGACTAAATCCTCCAATATCAGGAGTCAAGGCTCTTATTATTTCAGTATTTGTAAAACTTGCAGAACCCCATCCAGAAGTATGGTCATTTCCAAATAAATCATTATCTTCTGTTTTTTCTATATGAATACCTTTTCCTTCTGCCCTTAATGTTGCTGCAGAATCATTTCCTCCAATATATAATACAACATCAATGCCATGGCAATCCATATTTCTTCTTATTTTTTGAATATCTTCTATATCTTTTTCTGGATTTAGTTTTAATCTTGTTGTTCCAAGATATGCTCCTGGAATTCCTCTTAATAAAAAGGGTTCAATATTTGTTAAATCAATCAAATTTCCAAAAATTTCAGGATGTAAACCTCCGCCTTCTATCCCATTTTTCAGACCTACAACCTCAAAATTATTTAATTGAGCTTCATAAACAACTCCTGCTAAAGTATCATTAATAACAG
>CAZJPU010000057.1:0-7928 GCA_964548105.1 Candidatus Woesearchaeota archaeon
AAAGAAGAAAACAAATTTAATGGTGAATTTACATCTAACAAACAAATACTAAAAAGTCTAACCCCAAGTAAGAAAATAAGAAATCAAATAGCAGGGTATATAGCAAGAATTAAAAAAAGAGATTCAAAAGCAAAACAAACTAATTAAATAAAAACAGTAACAAACAATGACAGAAGAGAGTAAAGAAGAGAGTAAAGAAGAAAACAAAGAAACAAAAGAAGATATCAAAGAAACAAAAGAAAAAGAAGATATCAAAGAAACAAAAGAAAACAAAAAAGAAGAAGAAAAAGACAATATTATTTTTGTAGGAATTAAACCCTTTATGAATTATGTTACAGGTATTGTAATGCAATTCCAAAATAAAGGACAAAAAGAAGTTATAGTATCTGCAAGAGGAAAATTTATCTCAAAAGCAGTAGATGCAGTAGAAGTTGCTAGAAGAACATTCTTAAAAGAAGAAAATATCAAAGTAAAAAACATAAGTATTTCAAGTGAACAATTTGAAAATAAAGAAGGAAAAAGAATTTTTGTTTCTGCAATTGAAATTACATTAACTAAAGAATAAAAATATTTCTTAGAATTTTTTTAAAACCCTATAAATTTCTCAATCAAAAAAGTATTTTTTAAGATTAATCATAAACAATTATTCTTGATCTTATTTCTGGATGAGATCTAAATGTAAATTTATAACGATCAGTCCAAGCAGGTCCATGCCCTAATCCTATTCTATCAGGACAATATTCATTTCTATAATTAAACATAGCAATCCACTGCCAAGGATTAAGAATAGTGTGTCGAGTTGCTGTTCCTGTTTGGAATTCACTGTCATCGCCACTCATCCTCAGGTAACCCGAAGTTCCAGAATAATGATTATTGGACATATCTGCTTGTTCCATAAACATAAATACTTTAATCACCCGAACTAGATCATTTTCTGATGCTGATTCATGTTGTTCTTCTAATCGTATATCACAACCATCTTCATCACCACACAAATCTTCTAAATCTACATCCACGCATTCCCAAGTTGTAAGATCAGAATTATAAACCTCAAAAGTCATTGATTCTCTACCAGAAGAACTTCCAATCCCATCTAAAGCATCTTGCAAACCAACCAGATCTCCAGAAGAATTTTCAACCTGAATTTCTCCAGCAGAATGACCCATTATCGAAGGACTTCCGATTCTCATATCTGAATTATAAGCTAAAACACCAATACTTAAAATTAACAAAACACCAACAGCAATCAAACTATAAAGCCATTTATTAGTCATAGTTATTTCAAATTTTATTGCCATTTTCACTTCTTTTTATTTAAACATTAAATAAACAATGTTTAAATAGATTTTGTTTTAAAAATTACTTTTTTTTATCTTTTTTTGCTTTATATTTATGCCCAACATTATCCTTTGCTTTTTTTTCAGGCTCTTTTTTCTCTTCTTTTTTTAAAACTATTAATTTTCTTTCAGTCCTAGGTTTGAATAAACCCTTTAAAAAACCCTTTTCTTTTTCTTTCAAGACCATAACCTCTTTTTCTTTAACTTTTAATTTATCATTTGAAAGTAAAACATCTACTTTTCTATCAATATCATTTATTCTATGATACATTTTATTTAATTTTATTCCTTTTCTTATATTAAATATTCCTTTAATTATTAAAAAAATCATATAAATAATAAATATTATTCCAGCAGCTTTTAATATAGTCATTAAAAGCTGAATATTAGAAACTACTTCTGGAGGCAATGCATCAAAGATAGATATATTTCCAGGAAGTCCTGGAGTAAGACTTGAACCAAAGTCTGGACTTAATAATTTTGCTAATTCAGAAACATTAACTAAATCACCCCCTACCATACCAATATATAGATTTCAAGGTTTTAAAACCTTTTTCATTAACTTTTTAAATCAATATTCTCTTGTAAAACTGGCCGCATAGCTCAGTGGTAGAGCGCTGCTCTCATAAGGCAGAGGTCCCGAGTTCGATCCTCGGTGTGGCCATATCAGGTGATTCTAAAAAATTTTAAAATGAGTTTAAGAAAAGAATTAGTAAAACTAGGGCCTGGAACAACAGATACTAATAAATTTAAACCACCTATTCAACTTTACCAATTTCATGGAGATTATACTCATCCAATTAGAAATAAAATCGCAGGAATTGAAACTACAATAGTAGATCCTCATAATGAAGTTCTTCCTTTTTGGTATAAAAAAGACTCAAAAAAACCAGCACTTCTTTTACATGTTGATGCTCATTCAGATACTTGCGCAGAAGTTCCAACAATAGAATCATTAGGAGAAATAGATCTAATGGATTACTCTAAAAGATTAAATATAGCATCTTTTATTGCTCCTGCTATTTTTTATGAGGTAATATATAATTCTTATTGGATAAACCCAAGATCAAATACAATCTATGCTTTAGGAGGAGTTGATCTTGAAAATCCAGAATTAATCCATGTTCCAAGGTTAAAAACTGTTGATGGAAAAATAAGATTTGCAACAAAAGACACTTTTCCAGTTGTAATGCCCATGTCTTATAATGACTTAACTAAGAGTTTAAAAAATTATCAAGGAGATATAATTCTTGATATTGATTTAGATGCCTTTGAATGTTTAGAAGATTTAAATTATAATTTAAGAAGAAAATTACCTAATAAAATAGGAGAACATATGGGCGCACATTTAAGAAACCGAAGAATTAAAAAAACATTTAAATTACTAAAACAACTTCCAAGACCAAATAGAATTACAATAGCAAGATCTCAAACTCCAATTGCATCAACCCCTCCTGAAACAGTTAGTTTATTAGAATTAAAAGTATATGATGAAATTGAAAAAATTTATTCTAACCCTGCTTAAATTTCTTCATATTAAAAAAATTTTCTTATTCTGGCATTAAAGATTTTGCATTCTCTTTAACTTTTTCAACACCTTGTTGATAAGCAATAACTGAAGTTGCCATAATAGCTGAAGGTAATTCAGATCTTCCATAGTCTCCAAAAGATTTGTAATTACTTACAGCAACTTCAATGCCCTGATTAAAAGTTGTTTTTGAACCAGCCATAACTGCTGCAGGTAATTCAGATATTCCTTGTTCTCTAAGGGACTCATAATTTCTAAAAACCGTTGAAACACCTTCTTGTTCAACAACTAGTGAAACAACCATAATAGCTGCAAGAATTTTAGAAGAAACTTTTTCCTCTAGATAATTAAATTCTTTTCTCACCCTAGAAATCTGTCTTTGAAAAACAGCTTCTGAACCAGCCATAATTGCATAAGCCATTTCATCATCAAGTGTAATTTGCATAAAGATTACTAAAAACTATGATTTAAAAATCTTTGGGTTTACACTTCTAAAATAACCACTTTATTTAGAAAATAGTACGAACTTAAAATATTAAAATTTTTCCAAAATATCCTAGTAATATTCTCCCCAGAGCAATTTAATCTTCCTCATCTTCCTCAACTTTATCCACCCTATAAAACTCTATTTCAGCATCTTTCCAATCATCTTTAAAAAGTCCTGCTTTCATAGAAAGTTGTTCTAAAAAAATTTCTTTATCAGGAATCTGTTCCCAAACCTGTGGCAAAAATGTAGCACTATGAAATCCTTTTTTCAAAATAAGTCCCATATCTTTATCTAATTTTTTCAACAAATCATCACTATTCTGATATTCAAGTTTCTCAGGCTTACTTAAAACAGATATCTCAATTCCAATACCCTCAAACTCTTCTTCTTCAAGCTCAGGAAATCTTGAATCATAAAATCCTGCATTTATTGCATTTTCTATTACATCTTTCCACAACTCTTGTCGAGCTTCTAAACTTCCAACACAACCTCGAAGATCTCCTTGTTCACTAAGTGTTACAAAACACGCTTTTTTCTCCTTATATTTCTTCTTGATTTCATCACTAACTTCAAGGTCCTTGCCTGAAAAATGAGATTCAATAGCTTCTCGTGCTAAATTTAAAAGTGGTTCATATTCTTCCATTTTCACAATTCCTCAAAAACTCTTTTTCCATTAATTTTTTTCATATTAAAAAAAACTTTCTTATTTTTGTTAATATAAGAAGCTAATACTCTACCAATAAAAATAATATGATCTCCAGAATCAATTTCATTTTCCAATTTACATTCAAAATTAATTGTTGCGTTTTTAATTAAAGGACTTCTAATATTTTTTGCATTCATAATACTTATTTTTGTCTCTTCAAACTTATCAACTTCATTTCCATGTGTTGAACCAAAAAACTTAACTTCTTTTTCTAGTTCTTTATTTGGAACTGCTATAACAAATTCTTTACTCGTCCTAATTAATTTATGAGTATTTCCGTTTTTAGACAAAGAAACTGCAAATAAAGGAGGATTATTAGAACATTTCATTTGCCAACCAGCAATCATTCCACTAGGTTTTCCACTACTATCTACAGAAATAACAAAAACACAGCTTTCTGGCTTAAATTCATCAAATGATTCTTTTATTGAAATTTCTTCCATCTTATACATTACCAAGATACACGTTTTTTAAATATTTTTTCCCAATTTCATAAGCAAGATCTAAAGTTTCTTTACTCGTTATTTCTTTATCCATCATCTTATACTTTGGAAAAAACCTTGAAATATGCCAGACAATATTTTTATCTAAACCTGCTATAAATTTCGCAATTCTTTCAAAATCTTCTTGTTTATCATTTATTCCAGGAATAACTAAGGTAGTTATTTCAACATGAATCCCTTTTTCATAACATCTTTTTATTGTATCAAGAACAGGCTTCTGAATCCCTCCACAATATTTTTTGTAAAATATATCATTCCCTTTAAGATCAATATTAACTGCATCTATTAAATCTGAAATATAATCAAAACTTTCTTTACTCCAATACCCATTGGTGACCATTATATTTTTCAATCCTTTTTTTCTTGCAAGTTTTACAACTTCTTTAATAAACTCTACAAAAATAATAGGTTCATTATAAGTATAGGAAATACTTTTGCATCCAGTACTCAATGCCTGCTCAACAACTTCCTCAGCACTAATCTCTTGCCCAGCAATAATTCCTTTCTTAGAAGACTGTGAAATATCCCAGTTCTGACAAAAATCACATTTAAAATTACATCCAACTGTTCCAATTGAAAATGATTTTGTCCCAGGTAAAAAACAATAAAGAGGCTTTTTTTCTATTGGATCAACATTCATACTTACAACTTTTCCATAAACTAATAAAAAAAGCTTCCCCTTAATATTTTTACGAACTCCACAAATCCCAGACTTACCTTCTTTAATAACACATTTATGAGCACATGCCAAACATCTCACAAATTTTTCCTTATCTTTAATTTTCTCATATAATTCACATTCTTTCATATTAATAACAAAAAATATAAACTTGGATTAATATATTTATCTATGTGGTATCCAGAAAATAAAAATGAATTAAACCAAGCATTAAACCAATACCTTAAAACAGGTAAACACAAAAAACCTTTTGGTAATGACTCGGGGTTAAGGAAGGGGCAGATCCCCTTGCAAGGTTTAATAGTCCCTCATGCAGGTTATGAATACTCAGGAGCAATAGCAGGAACTGCATTTTCCATTGTTAAAAAACCAATCAACAAAGCAATTGTCATAGGACCATCCCATTATGTTCATTTATTTGATGCTCTAACTTCTAATCTACCCTATATAAAAACTCCTCTTGGAAAAACAAAAACTTTTAATAAAGACTTTGAAAAAGGCAGTATTGAACAAGAACATTCTATTAGTAATCAATATCCTTTTCTTCAAAAACTTGGAGTTAAAGAAATCATGCCTTTGATGATTGGAAAAATAACAGACCAACAAGCAAAAGAAATTGCAAAAAAACTTTCAAAAATAAAGGCATTATATGTTTTTTCAACAGACCTCTCTCATTTTCTTCCATATGAAAATGCAGTTGAAAAAGATAAAGAATCTATTAAAATCATAGAATCTCTTGATCCTGATAAATTCAAATATATTGATGCTTGTGGTTATTTTCCATTACTCATAATGAAAGAACTTTGCAAACTTAAAAAAACAAAACCCAAACTTATTGAATATAAAAATTCTGGAGATATCACAAATGATCATTCAACAGTTGTAGGTTATGCAAGCTTTTGGTTCTAGAGAAAACTTAGAATAACAAAACCAAAAGCGAGTTATTTTTACTTCTGACTATATCTCCTAACAACTGCATTTACTAAAACATCTATAGTATTTATTTTAGGAATATCTACATCCTCAAACATAGCTGCAAACTCTGTACAAGCCAATAAAATAATTTCAGAACCACAAGAAAGATATTTATTAATAATCTCAAGTACTTTCTGCCTCTGCTTTTCTTTTTCTATTCCTTGATTAAAATTAAATATGGCATTTGTTAAGATTTTCATCTCATCTTTATTAGGATTATAATACTTAATTCCTTCAAAATCATATAATCCCAGACATATAGTGCTTGGAGTTCCAATTATTGTTATATTTTTATTTTCCAAAGCATTCAAGACTTCTTTTCTTAAATCAATTAATTCACATTTTATCTCAGATTGCAATTCATCATAAAATAAATGAATTGTGTTACAAACCATAACAATAAAATTAGGATTTAGTGCATCTAATTCCTTAATTCCTTTTACATACATTTCCAAATCTTTATTACTTATTTTATCAAAAATAAGTTCTGGTGCAGGAATACTATTAATGATAATTTGTGGAAAATCCAAATTAGATTTTATTAATCCTTTTTCTTGCAGTTTTCTAATAAGTTTTAAATAAAAAATCCCAGTTGATTCCGGACCTATTCCTCCTAATATTCCTATTTTAAAAACCATCTGGTTCCACCTCCCTATAAGGTTGAATTATATTTTCAAAAACCAGTTTAATTGTTTTTTTCTTTAACTTTTTTCCAAAAAGACTCTGAACATCTTCATTAATCAAATCTCCCCTACCTAATAAACAACCACTTACATATGCAATTTTACAAAAATATCTAAGAGCCTCGTCACATCCTTGTTGTAATTTCTGAGTTATCGCTCTCTCACTATCTCCAAAAAAGATTCTTTGTCCGTTATTTGGACCCCTAGACTGAGGAATATAATGAACCACTTCATCAGGAAATTTAGTACCTAAAGCATAAGCACTTAAAATATATGAAAAATTAATTTCAAAATTAAGATCTTGCATAATTTCATCATATACTTCCTCTTTTTTAGGGCCAATTTTTAACTGATAACCATTTTCAGAAAGATATTTTACACAAACTAGTTCATGAACTGGATAATCTTTTGCAGAACCTAAATATCTTTTATTTACAGGAACTGTAGCTAAGACTCTTTCTGAAAGAATAGGATCTCCTCCCACTTTCCTACAAACATCCTCAAAAATATCTTTATATTCCTCAGAATTCATAAAATCAGAACATAAAATAACAGTAGAATTTTGATTATACATCTTTGAAAGTGTATAAAAAATATCTAATAATTGTTTTTTTCCATCCTCAACTAATCGATCTTCAATCCCATTTAATTTTAAAAATGAATCTACAACTAAAAAACTTAGATTAGGGAATAAACAACCTAATTGATAAATAGGTAAAATATCAAGAGGAATCCTACTACCATAACCAATTCCAAAAAAAGTTTTTTGTTCAAAATTCTTTAAATCAGGAACTAAAACACCACCGACAACAAGTAAGCTCTTCTAAATTTAATCTCTTTCTTACAGGTTCATTTGTTTTCATTTTTGTCTCCTAGTTAAAAAACTTAAATTTAATTTAAAAGAAA
The DNA here is from genome assembly GCA_964548105.1 of Candidatus Woesearchaeota archaeon. Lineage (GTDB taxonomy): Archaea > Nanobdellota > Nanobdellia > Pacearchaeales > GW2011-AR1 > ARS1285. The sequence goes on from CAZJPU010000057.1 coordinate 7,805, forward strand.
AATCAAGAAATAAGGCTCTAGCTATAAAATACAATTCTATCTTATTGCCAGAGATAATTTGACTTCATAAGGTTCTATAGAAAACAAGCTATTTAAATTTTTCCTAAATACTGTCCTGCCCAGA
>CAZJPU010000058.1:0-7792 GCA_964548105.1 Candidatus Woesearchaeota archaeon
TACTTTATCCTTATGCACACCTGTCTCCTTCTTTAAGTAATCCTGGTTTTGCTTTAAAAACCTTAAAAGAAGTTGATAATAAATTAAGTAAAGACCTTAAGATTGTTAGAGCACCTTTTGGTTATTATAAAGAATTTGAATTAAAAGTTAAAGGACATCCTCTTTCTGAGTTAAGTAGAGATATTCATTTTTCAGGAGAATTAGCAGGAGAAAGTGATGAAGAACCAGATTATAAACAATTACTTAGAGAGATTTCTAAGACCAAGTTAGATTCTAGAGAATTAAAAGATAATGATCATAGAATTCTTGGTCAGCAAATGGACCTTTTTTCATTTAGTGAAACAGCTCCGGGAATGGTATTTTGGCATAATAACGGCTTAATCATAAAAAATAAACTTATTGATTTCTGGAGACAAGAACACAAAAATGCAGATTATCAGGAAATTTCAACCCCTCAAATTCTTGATAAAAAATTATGGCAAATTTCTGGACACTGGGAAAAATACAAGGAAAATATTTTTTTAACAGAATATGAAAAAAGAGATTTTGCAGTTAAACCTATGAATTGTCCTGGAGGAATGCTTATTTATAAAAACAAACCAAAATCTTACAAAGATTTGCCTTTAAGAGTTGGAGAATTGGGCATTGTTCACAGACAAGAACTTTCAGGAGTTTTGTCCGGCCTTTTTAGAGTTATTCAGTTTACTCAAGATGATGCTCATATTTTTTGTACTGAAAAACAATTAGAACAAGAGTTAATTAATGTAATAGAGTTAATTGATAAGTTTTACAAAGTATTTAGTTTTAAATTTCATCATGTTGAATTATCAACACGCCCTGAAAAAAGAATGGGAGATGAAAAAATGTGGGATAAAGCTGAAGCAACTTTAGAAAAAGTTCTTCAAAAAAAGAAAATGAAATTCAAGATTAATGAAGGAGATGGAGTTTTTTATGGTCCAAAAATAGATTTCCATATTCAAGATTCTCTAGGAAGAACTTGGCAATGTGCAACTCTTCAATTAGATTTTGCAATGCCTGAACGTTTTAATCTTACTTATGCTGATAAAGATAATAAAATAAAAAGACCAATTATGCTCCATAGAGTTGTTTATGGTTCTTTAGAAAGATTCATTGGAATTTTATTAGAACATTATAATGGCCATCTTCCATTATGGCTTGCACCTATCCAGGTTAGAATAATTAATTTTACTGATAAAAATAATAAATCTTGCGAATCTCTTTTAGAAGATTTAAAAAAACAAGGTTTTCGTGCTGACATAGACTTATCTCAAGAACCTTTGCAAGGAAAAATTAAACAAGCAGAAATGGAAAAAATCAATTATATTGTGGTAATTGGTAATCGTGAAGAAGAACAAGGAACTCTTGCAGTTAGGCATAAAGGAAAAATAACTCCAATAAAAAATAAAGAATTTATTCAGAAAATAAAAAAAGAGATTGAAGAAAAAATTAATTAATTTTTTTTAAAGAGAAGATTTTATGGAAGCACCTAAAAGAAGCATAGCAAAAACCATTACATTTAGAATTTTAGCAACAATTACCACAGTTATTCTTATATATATTTTCACAAAAAGCTTAAAATTAGCAGGAGCTATGGGTCTTGTAGATATATTTATCAAATTATTGCTTTACTACTTTCATGAACGTGTTTGGAATAAAATTCATTGGGGTAGAAGAAAATTAAAAATAAAATAAAAATTATTTCTTAGGCTCTTCTGGTTGAATCTTCACACCAAGTTCTTCAAGCCTTTTAATATGTGCTTGCATAATAGCCTCTACTGTTTGTATCATTTTTACAAGCTCGTTTCTTTCAGCAATAAGAGTATTCAAGGCTCCTTTATGAAAACCAGTTTCTTCTTCTTTTGAAACTTCAGAATCTTCGCCTGTTTCTCCTTCTGGATTTTTCTTTAAAGCTTTTTCCAAATCATCATTATCTAATTTAATTGCCATATAAAAAATACAAAAAGTAGACTTTTAAAGTTATCTAAAATATTAATAAAAACAAGAAGCATGAGTCCTGTTGAAATTTTAGATTGGTTTTGTAATTTTTATTGATTTACATTTCTCCTCTCTTATTGATAAGGGGGAGGAAAATTAAACCAAAAAATTAGAAGTTCTATTTATCGATTTTTTTCAATAAAATATCAAGCACAGATAGGTTTATAAAATAAATAATAACAATTATTATAAACTTAATACAATTCATTTAAAAATGACTTTCAAACAAACACTCGAAAGAATTGAAACTTCAAAAACCTTTCTTAATTTTAAAAAACAGCATCCAGATGCTAAACTTTGCGCAGGTTTTTTTATTTTAGATTTTTTAAGCAATGATAATAAGAATACCCTTGATTATAAAACCGGAGATAAAATTTTCACCTTTGAATTAGCAGAGAATAATGATATAACTATGCGAGAAGATAAATTAATTAAAGGTTCTGGCCATCCTCCTTTAGAAGAAATAAAACCAGAAATTAAAGTAGAGGTTGATGAATTAAAATCCCTAACAGGAGTTGCAGCATTAGATAACGGGATTTCAGCAAAGTTCCACAAAATAATTGCAGTTTTACAACTCTATAAACCGAATAAAGATGACGATAACAAACAGATATGGAATCTTACTTGTATGCTAGAACAATTAATTATTTTAAATATTTTATTAGACGCAGATACTTCTGAAATTATCAAATTTGAAAGAAAATCCATAATGGATATTATAAAAAAGAAATAAAAATGAAAATAGGAATAATTTCTGACAGCCATGATAGAATAGAAAACCTAAACAAGGTTTTAGAATTATTAAAACAAAAACAAGTAAAGACCCTTATTCATTGTGGTGATTTTTGCGCTCCTTTTATGATGAATGAACTTTCTAAGTTTGATGGAGATGTTCATTGTGTTTTTGGGAATATAGATGATAGAGTTATGACTCCTAATAGGGCAAAGGAAGTAGGAATTAATTTTCATGGAGATATTGCAGAAATAGAAATTGCAGGAAAAAGAATTGCTGCTGTTCACATTCCAAAAATTGCAGAATCTCTAACTACAAGTGGTAAGTATGATCTTGTTTGCTATGGCCATACCCATATTAAAGATAAGAAAAAAATTAAAGATTGCTGGTTAGTAAACCCAGGGGATTTAATGGGCTGGAAAAATAAGCCTAGTTTTGCAATTTATGATACAGAGAAAAATGATATAGAGTTTTTTGAAGTAGAATAATTTAAAATATTTAAATCTACTCAAGAGATAATCTATATCCAAATTCAATCTAAAATAATAAATAAAAAAAGAAAAGAAAAGATAATTATTCTTATTTTGAGACCATATCTGTTAATTGGGAATCATCTCTTTGAGGTACTTCAAGTTCTGCAACATCTCCTTCAAAGAGATAAAACAAGGGTGTATCAGAGATATCATAATCTCCTCTTATTCCTCCTTCCCCGTCATATTCGTTCATTTTTTCCTCCTATTATTTATTTAAATAAGGAGCTTAAAACTAGTTTACATAGAACTCAGAAACATAATAAAAACCTAGAAAAATTTAAGAGCCCTATAAAATTAATTATCGGCACCCTTTATGACAGCATCAGCTGATTTAAGATTCATGGACACTAAACCAGCTTTAACTTTCATGTAAAAACTAATGTTAATAACTATATAAATTCTTTGTTTAGAATGTGTTGTCCTGAATAGATTGATTTGACTCCTTTGTTATTGAATTTATATTTCTTCCACCCTAATTAATGAAGCGGAAAAATCAAATTCTTAAGGGGAGTTAATACTCAAAAATTCAATTTGGACGGAGCCTGCAAGGCAGAGTCTCTTAATTGCTGTTAAATGCCTTTTTCTACAAAGTGAAAAAAGTCGAGTACCACAGAGCGAAGCCCGAGGAACGGAGAAGTTTTTGGTCTCGGACATATGAAGCGAAGATTTTTAAATATAAAAAGAACTCTGTAAAATATGATTCAGAACAGTTATTTGGTTCATTCCACAATTCCAGTATTAGATGTAGTAGCACATATATTTGAAACTGGTAAGTTATATTCTTCTAAGAAATTAGGGGAGATGGGATTTCCTGTTCAAACAGCGGACGGAATTCATAGAAGAATATTTTTTGGGCATCTAAATGCATTGGATTCTGAAAATGTAATCAGGGCTAGGGGGGAAATCCTATATGCAGGTAGATCTCAAAGAGGAGTAAGATTATATTTTAAAGCAGATGCTATCAATAATCATCCGAAACGTCAAAATTCATCTCCCCCCTCTATCAAAGATGAATTTGAATTCAATGGAAGTCTGGTATATTGCATTTTTCCATGTCAAGAAATTGTAAATGATTTGGAAAATAGATTAGGTGAATCAGTTTCCCTTCCACCCCACACAGTAGTTTCAAATAGAATGAATCTTAAAGACTATATTTCTACAAGCAATGAAAGAGTTCTTGCTGCTTTACAAAAAGAATAAAGTCCAAGACCAAAAATTGCACTCAACACAGTTTAGGATATCTTTATTTTATAAATCTACTTCAATAGAATAGGTGAACTTTAAATATCTAAACCTAATTCTTTAAGTTTAATTTTTAACAGATCAATATCTTGAAATAAAATGGTTTTCATACCAACTTCTTTTGCTGGAATAAGGTTTTTCTCTCCATCATCTATGTAAATTATCTCTTTTGGATTTAAATCAAATTTTTCTAAGAATTTTTCATAAATTTTTATATTTGGTTTCCTTACATGTGCTTCAAAAGAAAATAATCCAAAATCAAATAAGGATATAAAATTATATTTTTTATTCAAAAATTCACTCCTATCTTTTGGATTATTTGATAAATATGCTAATTTATAATTTTTAGCTCTTAGAAATTTTAATAATTTTACAGATTCTTGATGTGGTTGGTAAGATTCAAAAAATATTTTTTTTATTTCATCTATATTATCAATTTTTAGATATCTTTCTGCATCAATCCAAAATTCTTCTAAACTTATTAAACCAGTTCTATATTTTTCAGCAAAAGTACCATTTAATACAAAATTAACTTTGTCAGAATTTAAATTAAATTCTTCGCTAATTTTTTTAACTGCAACCTTTAATCCATTGTTGAAAAATACACCACTTAAATCAAAAACTAATATCATAATTATTACTAAATTAAGATTATTAATAAAGATTTCCCTTGCCACGCTTAAAAAGTATTAAAATTCTGGATATGTCCAGACACGATAAATTTATCCTCAACCCAAAAATTATTAAACCCAAAAACTATTCTTTTTTATGGAACTTGTATTAAAAAACCCAGAATTAAAAAAACTTGATAAAGATATTTTTAATGCTAACAAAGCTTATGGCATGGCTATGAATTCTCTAAATAACTTACCTAATTTACACGCAGTCGAAGAATTTATCAAACTTGTTGAAGAATTAAAAAAAAGACTGCAAAATATAAAAACAAATAATGAATTTGAAAAACTATTTATTGAAACTTCTCTTCATAATCTTGAAGCACAAAGAGCCTATCTTGAATATTTCACAACAGGAGACAAAGAAAATATAACTAAACTTATTTCATTAGTTTTAGGAGATGAGGCATTAAAAAACATAAAAGAAAACGCAAAATCTTTTGATTATAAAGCATTTTGGGAATATTATCTTTCCTATCAAGAATATACTTATAGGCAAGTGCCATCTGATGATGAATCACTTAGAGAAACATTTCGAGAAATTCTATCTGATTTAAAAATAGATCTTATTAATTACGCTAGAAAACACTTTAATTTTCCAAAAGACTATGATTTTGAACTTGTTCTTGGACAGCCTTATTCTCAAAGAACATACTTCCAGCCAACTATAAGGAGGATGGAAATATCTACTAACTCTTTTTTTGTATTCAAGGAAAAAGGAGAAGTAAAAATAAATGTTTGCGGAATTATAAGTAATTTATTCCATGAGATTATAGGTCATGGAAGGCAAGAATTAAATTCTCGTAAATTACCTTTAACTCTTCAAGATAATTCAATTAATACTTCTGTTCCCCCATTACATATTCATTCAGAAGGTGTTGCACAAACAACAAAAAATCATTCAATTAAGTTTATGAAACAACATAAGAAGAAATATAATATAGAATCTGACTATATTAAGCAAACAGAACTATCTTTTATTTCAGATTCTTCTATCAATCTACAAATTTTCTACCAATACTTGCAATTAAAAAATATAGAAGATAATTCTTTAAATATAGAAAAAGAATTTAAAAAATTAATTAATAATCACGGTCTTTTTATTTTATACTCTACTGCTATGAGTTCTCCACTTGGGTGTATAAAAAGTTCAACATATCCTATTGGATTAGAAAAAATTAATTCTATTTTAGAAACCTTGAAAGAAAAACTTGGAGATAAGAAATTTGAAGAAAATCATTCTTTAATCAATCAAGCTATTTCTATTGGATTATGGAATTTTAGAACTCTTCCAAAATTTGTAAAGCTTTTTTTAAAAGAAAAAGGTTTGATGATTTAATATTTTTCAACAGAAGATTTTTTAAACAAACCATTCTTTTTAATATTAGTAAAATAACTATAATAAAATAGGATTAATAAAAAAATGGGTGAGATAGATGATATAATTGCAAAAGTAAGCCCGAATTATCGAAAAAAAGATGGTTCTTCTAAAGGTCCTGCCTCAAAACATCAATTAGTATATGATTCTGCAACAGATACTCTTGAACCTCTTTATTTCTGGTTTCTTGATCAAATAAATGATGAATTTGATGAAAAAGATGTAGAGAAGATAACAGATAACTTTGCATCTTCTCCTGGAAGCGGACATTTTTCAGAACTTAGAGGAAAGGCAAGCCAGATGCAACAAGAGGCTTCTCGTGTTTTAGGAACTGTGAATAATATTTTAAAAGGAGTTTTAAACCTAATTTATGACTTAAAAGAATTTAAAATTAGATTATCGCATTATGATGCAGCAAAGTCGGGTAATAGTGAAATAAAACAAGCAGGGATTCTTGCTTTAAAACAAATGTGGATGGATAAAGTTGATATTCAACGTGGTCAAGGAAGTCTTAATGCAATGACTGCTGGAGACCTAAATTTTGTAACTTTAAGAGATTCATTTCTAGCTTCAAAATCAATAGAAGATGTTAAAAATCTGGATTTAAATGATAGAGTCAAAAGAATTTTAAAACCTAGACTTCAAGAATTTTTTGAATGGAGAAAACGTAGTGAAGAAGAGCTTAGAAAAAGATATGAAATTGAAAAAACCTATTTAAAAAGCCAAGTTGATGCTTTAAAGCTTAATGCCCGCTGGGCAAAACCTTATCTTAGAAACGCTGAACGACTTTCTGAAGGAGAACACTTACTAAGCAACCCTGCATTAGTTACAGCTTTTAATACAGTTATCTTAGAGATTTGTTTAATGGCGAAAAAAAAAGTAAGTGTTGAATCTGAAATTATTGGCGGAACATTACCAGAAGGTTTTAAAAATATTAGAAATTTAAGAGATTATTATTCTGTAATTTTCATTCAATTTATTTTTAGAGGAATTCCAGGAAAAGCAGGACAACATTATGTATTTGGAGGAAGAGCAGAAGCAAATTTTAAAGCATACTCATTAAATAATGAGGAATTAGAACTTTTTAAAGAAAAATTAAGTGATTCAGATCTAGAAACTTCTTTTAAACTTGTAGAAGGAATGACTAAGGGTTCTCTAGATCAAATAAAAATAGACCTTGATGAATTATTAGAAGAAAAAAAAGAAACACCTATCG
>CAZJPU010000059.1:0-7740 GCA_964548105.1 Candidatus Woesearchaeota archaeon
TTCAAAAAATCTTTAAGCAAAAAATATAGAAAATGAAACAAATATATTTAGATAATGTAAACTTTCTTAGAAGAGAAAGTTTAATCAAAGAAATAACTTTTTTGAAAAAAGTTAAATCAAAAACAATATATCTAAATATATCTAAAGATTTTCAAAAAATCTTTAAGCAAAAAATATAGAAAATGAAACAAATATATTTAGATAACGCAGCAACAACAAAGGTGGATGATAGGGTGGTTAAAAGCATGCTTCCATATTTTACAGATAAATATGGAAATGCTAGTTCACAACATCTTGCAGGGCAAGAAGCAAAACGTGCTTTAGAAGATTCTAGAAACATTATAGCGAAATTTATTGGTGCAAAACATGATGAAATCATCTTTAGTGGTAGTGGAACAGAAGCTAATAATTTTGTTTTAAAGGGGTTGTTTTTTGAATATAGGGGTAAAGGTAAGAACCATATTATTACAACGAAAATTGAACATGATTGTGTATTTAATTCATGTAAATGGTTAGAAACTCAGGGTGCTAAAATAACTTACCTAGATGTGGATTCAGAAGGTTTTGTTAATCCAGAAGATGTTAGAAAAGCGATTACTCCAGAAACAATAGTTGTAAGTGTAATTCATGGAAATAATGAAATTGGAACTATTCAGGATATTGAAGCAATAGGCAAGGTTTGTAGAGAAAAAGAAGTTTATTTTCATATAGATGCTTGCCAAAGTTTTACAAAAACTTATATTAATGTTAAAAGACAAAACTTAGATTTTGTAACTTTAAATTCGCATAAGATTCACGGACCAAAAGGAGTTGGAGCGTTGTTTATAAGAAAAGGGATTAAGATCAATCCTTTGTTGCATGGAGGAGGTCATGAGTTTGGATTAAGAAGCAGTACTGAAAATATTCCAGGGATTGTTGGTTTTGCAAAATCTGTTCAAATTGCTAAAAAATCAGATGTGAAATATATAGGGGAATTAAGAAATGGATTAATTAAAGGTATTTTAAATATTCCAAATACAAAACTTAATGGACCGAGTAAAAATAGGTTGTGCAATAATATTAATATAAGTTTTAATAATATTGAAGGAGAGGCAATTGGAGGTTTTTTAGACTCTTATGGAATAAGTAGTTCTACAGGTAGTGCGTGTAGTTCAAATACATTAGAGCCTAGTCATGTTTTAAAATCAATTGGTTTAAGTCATGCTCAAATTAATACTACATTAAGATTAAGCCTTAGTAAGTATAACACAAAAGAAGAAATTGATTATGTTTTAAAAATATTATTAAAAGTTGTTGAAAAACTAAGAAGGATTAGTCCTATAAAATGAAAGATAAATTTGAAGAACATGCTTGTGATTTTAAAAATGAATCAGAATGTCAAGAAGAGTTTGATGAAGGAGCATTAGATGTTGAAGAAAATATTAATAAAGACATAAAGGATTAAAAATAAAATGGCAAAAAATAAAATAACAAAGAAAATTAAATTTTCTGAATTAATGCAAGAGTATCCAGAAGCAATTGAAGTCTTATTTGAAAAAGGGATGCATTGCATTGGTTGTGCTATGTCAACAGAAGAGACTCTTGAACAAGGTGCTTTAGTTCATGGAATTGATCCTGATGAACTTGTAAAAGAAATAAATAAAAGACTAGAAAGAAAAAAATGACTAAACAAAATAAGTTCAATGCATATAATAAAGAAGTTTTGAAGAGATTTACTAATTCAAAAAATTATGGGAAAATTAAAAATCCTGATGCAATGGGTAGTGAAGGAAATATTAAATGCGGAGATATAATGGATATTTATCTAAAAGTTGAAAAAGGCAAGATAAAAGATATTAAATTTCAGACCTTTGGTTGTGTTGCTGCAATTGCAAGTTCTGATGCATTATGTGAGATTGCAAAAGGCAAGACAATAGAAGAGGCTAAAAAAATAAGTAATAAAGATATAATAAAAAAATTAAAGGGACTTCCTTCAATAAAGTTACATTGTTCTGTTTTAGGTGCAGGAGCCTTGAAAAAAGCTATTGAAAATTACGAGAGTAAAAAAGATAATTAAAATTTATTTTGATTATATTTTCTTTTTTCCCTTCTTATCTTTATGTAAAATCAAATAAATAATTGCTAAAATCCCTAGGTCATTAAAAAAATAAGCAAGGCCTCCTCCAATAACTAAAACTACAAACCAAGTTTTATGTTTTTTCTCAATTGCTTTGTATAAAGCAAGCCCATACCAAAAAAACTTCCAAGCAAGAGCAATTACAAACGCAAGAATTAATATCCATGGATCTACTCCAAATTGTGTTGCTACTGAATCATAAGCTGCCATTTTCCTCTTTATATAGTATCTAAAATAATTAAGAGTTTTTAAATTTTCCTTTAATAGTCACTTTATTGAAAATCTTATATTTGTTTTATAATTTGTATTTCTCCTCCATTATTAATAGAAGGAGGAAAATTAAATTAAAACCTAGAAGTTATATTTTATTGGTTTTTCAACAAAGCATTTGATAGTCATCTAATGATTATTTTAGAATAGTTAATAATCTTTAAATAGAGATATAATCTTTTAGAGATGTTTAATTAAAATGGAAGTTTTTGAAAATATTGAGAAAAGTTTAGAAAAAGTAGCAAAATTTATGGGATTAAAGGAGAATGAATTAAATCTGCTTTTGAATCATAAAAAAGTTAGCCATGTTGTTTTTGAAGTTAATAACAATAAGTATGAAGCTTGGAGAATAATTCATAATAATTCCTTAGGTCCTGGTAAAGGGGGAATTAGATTTCATGAAAATGTTAGTGAAGATGAGGTAAAATCATTAAGTTTTTGGATGAGTTTAAAAACTAGTCTAATGGGTTTACCATTAGGAGGGGCTAAAGGAGGAGTTAAGGTTAATCCAAAAGAACTTAATGAAAGTGATATTGAAGAAATAAGTAGGGCCTACATAAAAGCGTTTCATGATGTTTTAGGGTCTGAAAAAGATATTCCTGCTCCAGATGTTTATACAAATGCAAAAATAATGGCATGGATGCTTGATGAATATGAAAAAATAAAAGGAAGACATGAGCCTGGTATGATTACGGGCAAACCACTAGAACTTGGAGGAATTCCTTTGCGAGCTGATTCAACTTCTAAAGGTGGTTTAATAGTTTTAAAAGAATTTTTAAAAAAAGTTAATAAAGATAAAAAAGATTTGAAAATTGCAATCCAGGGATTTGGAAATGCAGGATTAAATATTGCAAAGATGTTAGATGATGAAAGTTTTAAGATTGTTGCTGTTAGTGATAGTAAGGGAGGAATCTATAGTGATTCTGGTTTAGATATTTCTGAAATAATAGACATTAAACAAAAAAAAGGATCTGTTCAAGATTATCAAAGTAGTAAAATAACAAATAAAGAATTACTTGAACTTGATGTCGATCTCCTTGTTCTTGCAGCATTAGAAAATCAGATTACAAAAGAAAATGCTGAAAAAATAAAAGCAAAATATATTTTAGAACTTGCAAATGGTCCGGTAACTGCAGAAGCAGATGAAATTTTACTTAAGAATAATATTATTATTATTCCAGATATTCTTGCAAATGCTGGAGGGGTTGTTGTTAGTTATTTTGAATGGTTACAAAATAAAATTGGTAATATTTTAGAAGAAGAATTTTTAGAAAGAAAATTTAATGAAATAATGATAAATTCATTTCATAAAGTTTATGATTTATTTCAAGAACATAAAAAACAATTAGATATGAGATCTACAGCATATGTTATTGCAATAAAAAGAATTCTTGAAGCTGAAAGGTTTCGTGGTAATTTGTGATATTATCTTTTTAATTATCTAAAAACTTATAAATGAATATTAATTGTGCATATTTTACAAGAGTTAAAAAAATAGGTTTGGAGGATAATTTATGGAAATTAAAAGAATAGGATTGGATTTAGATGATGTTTTAGGAAATACATTAGATTCACTTTTAAAATGGTATAATCAAAAACATGAAACTGGTTTTAAAAGAGAAGATTTTTACACTTATAAATGGTGGAAGATTTGGGGAACGGATAAAGATACTGCATTGAGAGAATGGTTTGAGTTTACTGATTCTTCTTATTTTGGGAGTATTCCAGTAATTCAAGGAGCTGTAAAAGGTGTTCAAGCAATAAGTAATGGTCGTAAACCAGTTGGTTTAACTCATAGATCACCACATCTACAAATGAGGACTTATTCTTGGTTACAAAGAGAATTTTCAGGAAATATAAAAGAAGTTATTCATAATTATCCTTTTTCTAGTGGAAGAACTAAGAGAAAATCTGATATGTGTAAAGAGGCAAGAGTTGAATTAATCGTAGAAGACCGCTTAAAAAATGCGATTGAGTGTTCTGACGCCGGAATTGAAGTTATTCTTTATGATACTCCTTGGAATCAAAATAGTCAATTACCAGAAGGAATGGTTAAGTTACCTGAAGGTATACAAAGAGCTTATAATTGGTCGCAGGTTGTAGATCAAATTTATGATTCACATTAGGAATTAGTATTGGTAATAGGTATTATTAATTAATATTAGGAATTATTTTTTACTCCAACAAATCTCTAAGTTTTCCTCTTATATTATCTTTAAAACTTCTCTCTGGCTCTTTTCTTGATGTAAGTGAACTTGCTATTAATGCAACACTAGCACCAACTGCAGCAGAAACTGCAACAGTAGTTATTGGATGAGTTTCCAAAAATTTTAAAGTTTTATCTCTTGCTTTTTCTAATTCTTCTTTTTTTAAGAATCTGTCTATTACTCTATCTATCTTTTCTAAATCATCTTCTTCCCTAGATTTTCTAGCAATTGTTCTTGTTTTTTTTCCTGAACCTGCTTTCTTTGTTGATTTTTTTGTTGGTATTTTCTCTCCCTTATCTAAATTTATCTATTAATCCTATTATTAGTAAAACAATTCCCATTATTGCAAATGAAATTGTTTTGCTTAAATCAAGATATTCTATTAAAAGAAATAATATTGCAAAAGCTAGGAAAATTAGAGAAATAAGAAGAATAGTAAGACATATTAGTTCTTTAATAAATCGTCTTTTAAAATGATTTGCTCTTATAGAAATTTCTCTCATAAAATCTTTTTCAACATCTTTAACAGCAGATTTTAAGCTTTTTTCAATTCTGCTAAAAATAAATTCTTTAATAAGTCCCATTTACTATTCTTAAGAGATTACTAATTTTTAAATATAAATATAATTGAATATATGGACTAAAAAATATATATTTGAATGTGTTTAAAAAAATGAGCAGATGATTTAGATAGTTTGAAAAGTAAATAAACTACTGATTGTTTAGAACAATAATCTTTATATCTCAAATTTATTCTTTTCTAATAATGAGTAAATTAGTAACAAGAGAAGAATTAGAATCAGATTTGGCAAATCAAGTAGTATATACTTTTTTTAATGGATTATCTATGAAATCAAAAAGATGGAAAAAAGGGGGAGCATTAATCCATAAAGTTAGAGCAATAGGATATCTAGCAGAAACAGGTGCAAGAAGTATAGCAGAAGATAGAACAGCAATAACTAAAGAGTCAACATTTCAAGATATGAGAAGATTAGATGAAAAAATGTATGAAGGAACAATATCCCTATTATATCCCTATGCTAATGCAGGAATCTTTTAATAAACAATCAGATGATTGTTTAGTCCTTAATAAAATCCATAAAATAGTGATCCCTACCCACGCCTGGTAAAAATACCTCCAAGAATTCTTTTATTCAAATTATCTCTCCAATAGCTTTATAACCTTTAAATTGGATTTAATAAAATGGAATTTTGTTCTAAATGTGGATCTCTATTAACTGAAAAAAAATGTAAAAAATGTGGTACTGTTTCAGAAAATGAGATTAAATTGGAATGTTCACAAAAAATAAATCCAAAAAAAGAAGTAGTTGTAATTGCAGAAGATGAAATTGAAGTCCATCCAGTAGTTGATGCAACTTGTCCAAAATGTGAACATAATAAAGCGTATTTCTGGACCAAACAAACAAGAGCAGGTGATGAAGCTGAAACAAGTTTTTACAAATGTGTAAAATGCAAAAACACCTGGAGAGTCTATAAGTGATATTGAAAGAGTAGTAAGTAGACTTCAAGAACTAACTAAATAGTAAATAAACTACCAATTATTTCATTCCACTAGCTCCAAATCCGCCTTCGCCTCTTTCTGTATCTGTTAAATCATCTTTCTCAGTAAATTCTGGAGTATAATAATCTTGGATTACTGCTTGAGCAATACGATCTCCTTTTTCAATTTTAAAAGGCTCTTTTGTAGAATTAAAAAGAATTACTTTATATTCTCCACGATAATCAGAATCTATAACTCCTGCAAAACGATGGATTCCTTTAAATCCCATACCACTTCGATCCCAGAAAAAACAAACAGTTCCTTCAGGAAGTTCTAGGGATAATCCTGTTCCAATAGCTTTTGTTTCTCCAGGCTCTAAGATTGTATCTTCAACAGAATAAAGATCAAATCCTGCAGCATGTCCTGTTGCAGAAAAAGGAATTTTAGCTTCTGGATGTAGTTTTTTTACATTCACCTTTACTTTTTTTAACACCATGATTGTATTTTGCGAATTTTCTTTTTAAATATTGTTATTGGGTAGAACATATGATTCAGTGAACTTTCTTAAAAAAAATAAAATTTTTTATTTTTTTAATTTCTATAGATTGTAGTCTTGCAAACCTTATCCTCGAGCCCATACTCTAAAATACAGTATATGGTATGGAAACATTTAAATACTATTATAGATTATAAATACTACTAACTACAATTGGTTGTGGTTTTTAAAAATGAGGTATACAAGATGTTGTATATTACTAGAAAACTTAAAAAAAGGGATGAAATAAATGAAATGTATCTTTTGCGGGCATGACACTAAGGTTACAGATAAAAGGGAGGCTCCAGATGGGGTTAGAAGAAGAAGAGAGTGCCTAAAATGCAAAAAAAGATTCACAAGTTATGAAAGACCAGAAAAAAAGGATATCATCATTGTTAAAAAAGATGGGAGAAGAGAACATTTTTCCAATGAAAAATTAAAGAATGGAATTATGAGGGCTTGTGAAAAAAGACCAATTTCAATAAAAGAGATTGATAAAATATTAGAAGATATTGAAGAAAGATTAAGAAGAAAAGGAAAGGAAGTAAAAAGTGAGATGTTAGGAAAAATGGTGATTAATAAACTAAAAAAACTAGACAAGGTTGCTTATATCCGATTTGCCTCTGTTTATAGAGATTTTAAAGATATTAAAGATTTCAAAGAAGAAATAAAAAATTTATAATAAAAAGGAGAAAATATAATAAAAATGTTACTACCAAAACACATAAAAAAAAGAGATGGAAGTATAGACCAATTCAATTCTATGAAAATGAGAGAAGCTATTCTTAATGCTGTGACTAGTATTCACTTAGAAGACTCTGATGAAGTTACTGATTTTATTTTTCTTGAAGTTAAAAAGAAAATAAGTGATAGATTTAATGGAAATATTCCAAAAATAGATGATGTTCAAAATCTGATAATAGATATTACAAAAGAGGCAGGTTATCAAAATGTTTCAATAGCTTATAAAAATTATAGTAATGAAAGAGCAGAAGTTAGAGAATTTTTGGCTGTTGCTGCTAAAGGTGGTGAAGTTAGTACAACTGATGCCGCATTACTAATTGAATCAGATACAAAAGACACTTTAGAAAAATGGGATAGAGAAAAAATA
>CAZJPU010000060.1:0-7726 GCA_964548105.1 Candidatus Woesearchaeota archaeon
AAAAAAAAAATAAAAAAAAGAAAAAAAGAAAAAAAAAAATTAAAAGAAAAAGATGCTGATAAGGAGAAAAAACAAGCCATTAAGATTAAAAAAATTCTCAGAAAAGAAAAACTAACAAAACCTAGAAAAAAGATAAAAAGATAAAAATTAAAAAGAAATTGAAAAATTAACTAGTAATGATTCTTAAACACCAAAATTTAACAAGAAATTAAGAAAATCCCTGTGATTTTATTCATAATATCAGATTACTCTAGAGTAGTAACAATAGAAAGTTTTAAAAGGAGATTTTGGGATTTAACTATGAAGATGAAAATAGCAATTGTTGGAGATATTCATGGAGATTTAAAACAGATGTATGATGCTGTTTCATATACTGGTGCAGATTTTATTTTGCAGTTAGGAGATTTTCATGCTATTAGGGATGAGGCAGACTTAAACAGATTTCCAATTCCCCAAAAACATCGAAAACTAGGAGATTTTCCAGATTTTTACAATAAAGGAGAAGTTCCAATACCTACTTTTTTTATTAGTGGAAATCATGATAATGCTTATTGGCATTCTGAACATCCTGAAGGTAAAGAGCTTATTACAAATCTTAATTATCTTGGACGTTCTGGTGTGGGAGAATTTGGTGGTTTAAAAGTAGGGTGGGTTTCAGGTAATTATTCTCCTAAAGGTTTTGAGGGTTCTAAAAAACCCCCTAAATATAATCATTTTACAAAAGAAGATGTTAAAAAATTGATTGCTCTAAAAGAGGGTGTTGATGTTTTATTGTTTCATGATTGGCCTTCTATTCAGGATTTAGAAAAAAAAGTCGTTGAGGGCAGTGTTTCTAACCCAGAAGTTTTTCAGCAAACTGTTAGAAGAAATCTTGGAAGTCATGAATTATATGATGTTGTTGAAGAAATTAAACCTTCTTATGTTTTTGCAGGTCATGTTCATATGCCTTTAGATTTAAAAGCAGATTTTGATGGTTCTCAAACAAGATTTGTTGCTTTAGGAAAGCATTCTATTCATATTCTTGATACAAAAGCTTTAGATTAATAATATTATAATTAAATAATTATTTTAAAAATATCGCGTGCTTTGCTGCTACTTCAGAATTTGTTCTTGCAACCATCTGACTAATTTTTATTCCTGATTGCATTTGAGGCATGTTAAACATGTTTTTTGGAAGTTCAGGTAATAATCTTGAATCATGTAACAGTGCTACTCCTCTTTCTCTAAATTCTTGTACATACTCTAGTTGTTCACTAACTGGTATTCCTTTTCCTAGTTTTCCTTGTCTCGCAAGGTCTTCTGCACGTTTCATTGTTAGTTCAAAAACATCATCATTTATTATTACAAAATCAAAATCTCCAGGTTTTGTTGTAAACCGTCCTGTTTTTGAGCTTACTCCTGTTGCAGAACTTCCTTGAATTCCTATTTGTACATCTCCTTGTACTCCTAATCTTTCAAACTCAGTTTGTGCTTTTTGTAATTTTGGTTTCATAGCATTGTTGTATGATTGCCACATTTTTTGATTTTCAAATCCTAGTGGTGTTTGTCTTGCTTCTGCTGTGAGAAATGTTGGATTTCCTTTAGGATCTGTTATCCAATTCCCTTTTGGCATTTCCATATCTTCAACAAACCCTCCATGTAACATTTGTTGTCTTGCAAGTTCTTTGCTCTGCGTTGTTATAACCTCATCTACTGCTTGTCTATATTGATATTTAGTCCCTCCATATCTTCCATTACTTATTAGGGGAATATCTCCTTCTGTTGTTATTACAACCCTTTGTTTTACTTTACCATTTGAAGTTTCAAAAAACCCATTTCCTAAATATTTATCATAAACTCCATTTTCTTTGTAATGCTCTATTGCTTCTGATGCTTCTTGTCTTGTTCTCAAACTCCAAACTTCTGCTGTATCTCCTACATCATTAAATAAAAAGCTTTTAGAACCTGCAAATTTTTTTGTTGATTGTTTTGCTATTCTTTCTCCAGCATCAAAAAATTTTCCATGTGAAGATAAGCTTTCTGCAACAAGTCCCCATTCTGGTCCAGCTGCTCTTGAAACTCCAAACCCTGCCCCTGATTCTGCCATTTCTTGCATCATAAATCTACTTGCAGAATTTCCCCCTGAGGCTTTTATAATTGCCATATCCATCTTCCCACCCATTACTTTGGCACTTTGTAGTAATTTTCCATTTAATTGTTCTAAACGATTCATAGCTAGGTAATGTCCAACTCGTGCTTTCATTCCAGCATTAGCACCTGCAATTAAATTTCCTGTAGCTTTTAGTCCAGTTCCAACACCCCGAACTATTGCTCCACTTCCACCAAACAATACTAGATTTTTCACATTTAATTCTGATGCTACAAGGCCTGTTTCAATAGACTGAGAATATCTTTTTCCAGAACTTGCATACAATCCTTTTGTAAAATCTACTTCATCTTCATAATATCGTCTTTTTCTAAAGATATCATCTGCAAGTTTTGGATCACCACTTGCAGCCAATAATGCTCCATCAGGATTTTCTCTTAAAAAATAATCTGCACTATAGGCATGTGATTGCACTTTTTTATAATATTCAGAATCCATTCTTGCAGCAGATTCTCCAAAATATTTTTTTATAACTTCTTCTCTTCCACTCATTGTTCTAATATCCTGAGGATTTATTCCTTTTTCTGCTAGTTCTTTCCAGCTTATTACATGGTCCTGACCCATTGCATTTCTCATCATGTCCTCTCTTTCATACCATTCAGATCCTAGAAAGTTTTGTGGTCTTTCACCACTTAATACTAATGCAGTCATTCCCTTTACACCTTCTTTTTGTAATTGTATGGAATCTACTTTTCTATCAAGTTCTAAGGGTAGTTCTCCAATACGTCCTCCTGCAGTGTTAAATATTATATTTCCAGAATTACTCCATAATTGTCCAGCCCATTTTCCTGGTGTTTCACTCCAGGATTTATACTCTCCAAGCCCTATAGATTCATAAGTTTCTTGAAATAATGAATCTATTTCTCCTCCAAGTCCCTTATCTATTGCTTTAAAATTTCCTAATAAGAACCTTTTTTCTGCGTCTAGTGCTTGTATGTTTGTAGGATCTGCTTGTACTGCAAGCCCTAGCTCTTGTGCTACTTTCATAAAATTTCCTCTTTCCATCTCCAATCCTGACATATATCTATGAGCTTCTGAACGTATTAGTTGTGAAGGATTGTTTTTAGCAACATCTAAATAACCATTTATTGCACTATCATAATCTTTTGCATCTTGAAATGTTTGGATTCTTGAAAGTTCTGCATATCCTGCAAGTTTTGAGTCTCCAGTGCTTAGACCATATTCTTTTACAGAATTATACAGATCTCTTGATTCTTCAAAGATTCCTGTAACTCTTTCATATCTTGGAGAATTAGTGTTTATTCCTCTATCCACTACTGAAAAACCCTCTCCTGCTAATTCTTGAAAATTTTTTACACTATTATCTTTTTGTAATTCTCTTATAAGGGATATTTCACTACTGTCATATTCAGAAGGCCCTCCAGGATATGCTTCTGGACTTAGAGTTATTGGATAATATTTTTTATTTCTTCCAAGATATACTCCTTTTACTTTTCCTCCTGCAATTTCATAAGATATTAATTTAGGAGCATTTCCTTGTTCTATAGCATCATAGTTTGGATGTTTATTTATTAAATCTATTTCTGTTGGTATTCCTTCAGTTACTGCTTTTTCTTGTAATAGTTCTCCCATTATCATTTGAGCGTTTGATTTTAATTCTGGAGTTTTTATATTATCCATATGATTTCTAAAATTGTCTATTGTAATGTCTACGTCTTCTCCAAAATTTTCTGCTTGCCTATTTTTTGCCATTGCTATTGATAATTCTAAACCATCTATTTCTTCTTGATCTACATCCATGGTTTTTAGTTTTGTTAGAGTGTTTTCTGCTCCTTGTATATATCTTGCCTGCACTTCTTCTGCATTATTTATACCTCCTTCATATATTGACAACGGAACTAATGCTGTTTTTGCATTTTTTCCATCTGTTGTTATTATCTGTAATTGGTTTGTATTCTCATTTAATGTTCCTATTATTTTTTTCCCATCTCTTTCTGTTTTAAAAGAAAATGTTTCTGCATTTTCTTCTGATATCAAATTTGAACGTTTTAAACTCACCTTTCCGTCGACAATTCTCACTAAGTGCTTATCATTATGAATTATAGCATCTCCCTTCACATCAAAAAATTTATCTTCTTCTCTTAGTTCAGTTAGTGCGTCTTTGTCTAGACCATTATAAGTTGTTCCATCTTCCATGTTTACTTTTCCTTTTAATAATACTTTATTTCCATCTTCATCTTGCATAAGTGATACTGCGTTTTCTTCTCCTTCTAGATTATTATTTTTTTTACGATCATAATGTACTGTTAGTTTTTCTGATGATGAATAAGTTTCTCCTTCTAACAAGACTTGAGCTTTTTCAAGACTTAATTCATTTTTTTCAAGATCAAAATTTATTTTCCCGCCTTTTTCAGCCTTAATTTTTAATTCTTGCTCATTTTCCTGAGCTAAATCATCTTTAAGATTATACTCTCCGCCATTTTCTGATTCAAATTCAGCCCCTATAAGAACATCTTCAATATCCCTGCCCTCCTCAGACTTCTTAGACCCTAACCTGATTGTAGCATCTTTGATTCCTTTAAGCTCTTTTCCTCGAACCTCTATATCCCCTACCCCTTCTAGTTGAATAACTTTCTTTTTTTCAGATTCAGTAAGGGTAATTTTTGAATCTTTTTCTAATTTTATTTTTGAATATCCAACTTCTAATTCTTCAGTTCTTTCTGCATCTTTATTAGCTACAACAAAACTATCTTCATTTTTCTCTATTTCAAAACCTTTTGGAATTTTAGCAAATCGTTCCCAACTCTCCCCAAGACCATTAACTTCACTTGGCTTTTCAATTATCATATCCCCCTCATTAGCTAACAAAGTATTTGCATCTGCAATTTTTATCCTTCCTTTTTCACGACCCACTTCAAAACCCTTCACAGCCTCAAAATTCTTTCCAACATAAGGTTGAAGATTTTCCATATTTTTTAAAATTTCTTTATCTTTTTGATTAAGTTGTTCTTGTAATAACTCAAGAACTTCCTGTCTTGATTCTTGTAATTGTATTGCATTCATTTCAGCATTTAACTGGTCATAGCCCATATTCTTTACTGAGTCTATTGTTTCTTGACTTATTCCTGTATTTTTAGAATTTACAAAACCAACTGAGTTTCCTAAATCTTTATTTTCTTTTCCTAAATAATTTAAAGAATTATCCCTTCCAATTCCAAATTCCATACCTACAAGTTGGCTTGTTTTAGTAGAAGTACTTTCAGCTTCTTCTTGTGCAACAAGACCATAAGGAGCAATAATGATTAATAAAATAAACATTATTAGTAGAATAATTTGTTTGTTGTATTGAGTATTAAACCCCATTCTCATTTTTCAACTTTTTTGAATTTATTTGCAAATCTAAATGTATAAGGGATTTCATTAGGTTGCGAATCATCAGTTATAGAATAAACAATAATTTCCTCACTATAAGGAACCATTAATACTTTATATTCAAAAGTTGAAAGATAATCTAAATCTATATTACTGGGATCTTTAATTTCTTTATTAACAATTTCCTCTGCTATTGTATAAATATTCCTAAGTCTTATTTCCACTTGGGCATCATATTCTCTGTTTATTGTAAAACTTTTACTGCCTTTTGATGTAGAAACAAGCAGTCTTACACTACTAACAATAGCATTTTCTTCAATTCTTGTGTTTGATACTGCATTTTCTAAACTTACATTAAATTCTAAAAAATCCTCCTCATTAATGCAATAAATTACAGCCCCACTAACAAAACCATCTATTTCCTCTTGTATTTTTTCTCTTGAAATAAGAGTTTTTGTTCCTTCATAATATCCATATGCAATTCCAAAATCTTCTGTTTCTAAGTAGTTTGAAGGAAGTATTATAAACCCCCCTTGCAATCCCACTAGTCTTACAGCATCAAGCAGCCTTTGTTGAACACATTCTTCAATAGCATTATCTATTGGCTGGACTTCTAAGGGCACTTTTTCTGGCAAACTTATCTGATTTCTAACAACAAAGAATATTCCTACTGCAACAATTATTAAAATCCCAATTATAATAAATAGGCTAATTTGTCCTCTTTTCATACCCCCTTAATAAGAATTATATTTTATAAAATTATGTTTAGTAAAATAACAGATATATTAGAGGGCTTTTATAACTAAAAACCAAAACACTCTTTATATTCCATCATCCCTCTATATTTCCACAAAAATCCTGGATAACTTATTTTTAATTCAGTCCCTAATTCACGATTTTAATTTGCTTTTCTTATAGTATTACAAAAATCTCCTAATTCAGGAACATATTTAGAATCTAAAATAATAATTGCATCTGGATTTTCAGCCTCACCTTTTACAACACTTCCTTTTTTAATAGTGTAACTTTCTTCCCATTGCCTGAATCCTGTATTAAAATTATAAAGTTTTAGTTCTATTTCCGCATTTTTTGGAAGATCTCTTACTAAATTAGAATTTTGAAAAACTACTCCAAGATTTTCTTTTGTAATTGCTGGAATCACACTTCCTTTTTGGTTAGAAGGACTAACAGCATTTCCAGATGTAGTTGTATTTTTTAGTTTAGGAATAAAAAAGATTGCTAGTATTATAATAAGAATTACTAATGCAATAATAAGATATTTTATTAATTTTTTATAATTTAACTTTGCTTTTTTTTCCATATTAACTAATAAGAATCAGGTTTTTTAAATCTTTATTTTTCTTTTTAACTTACCTTTCACTTAATCTTCCCTTCCTTTCCTTTCTTGTTTTTCTCTTTCTCATCCTTTCCTTTCTCATCCTTTCCTTTCTCATCCTTTCCTTTCTTATCCTTATTCTTAACCCTTGGTTTCTTTCTTAAACCAAAAAACATTAGAACAATAAAAACAATTACAAGAATCATTGAGGGCAAACAAAGGAAAATAAAGTTCCAAGGTAACTCTTTATTAATCCTTATACCTTCAACTACAGAATCTTTGTAATTTGGAATTATTTCATTGTTATTACTCTTTTCATCTTCATCAACCTCTTCATCATCATCATCATCATCATCAACATTAGCCTCTTCCTCAACACCACCTTCTTCATCATCTCCTTCATTAATATCTCCCTCTTCTAAATCAATCTCCCCTATTTCATCATCCCCCCCTAATATACCAAAATCAAAAAACCCTTCGCTTTTTTTAGTAATTACAATGATTGTTGAAATTATTCCAATACTATCTCCCCCATCAATTGAACTAAATTTTACATAAATCCTGCTTTCAGTTGTTCCCGGTCTTTTTACCTCTACAGTAAAATAAGCTTGTTTTGATTCTCCAGATTCAAGAGTAAATCTACGGTCTTTAATTCTAATATAATCCTTTAAATTTCCTGAAGCAGAAAGTTCTATATTAACTGAAACATTATTAGGATTTATCACTTGAATATATCTCTCAACACTCTCTCCTGTGTTTGCTCGTAAAATCATTCGTGAATTTCCTATTTTTGCATCTAAACCATTAACAGAAACAATAAAACTCACAACACATAAGATTACAAAAAGCATAAACACAGTTTTTTTTAACATTTTATATTTAATCTAAACACCAAATCACTTTTAAATATT
>CAZJPU010000061.1:0-7672 GCA_964548105.1 Candidatus Woesearchaeota archaeon
AGTAAAAAAAGAAAAAGAACCTTCTGAGAAAGACAAAGAAGTAAAAAAAGAAAAAGTATCTAAAGAAAAATCAACAAAAAAAGATAAAACTGAAAAAAAGAAAAAAGCTAAATAGTTTATTCTTAAAAATTAATTTATAATTATTTTTTAAATCTTTTCTTAAAATCAATATAATCAGAATAATTGCCACTATAACTTTTAATATCTTTATCTTTGATTTCTAAAACTCGTGTTGCGACTTTATCAATAAAGTCTCTATCGTGTGAAACAAAAATTACAGTTCCAGGAAATTCATTCATTGCTTTTTCAAGTGAATCTCTAATGTAAATATCTAAATTGTTTGTTGGCTCGTCTAACAATAAAACTTCATTGTTTTCGGTTGTTATTCTTAAAATATTTAGTCTTCCTTTTTCTCCACCTGAAAGTTTTTTTACTTGTTGATCAAAAGTTTCTTTTTTAAAATTAAATTTTGAAAGTGCTGATTTTAAAAAAGGTTCTTTTCTTTCAGTTTCATTTTTTAAGTAACCCATTAAAGTTTGTTCTTGATTAATACCAACTAATTCCTGGTCAAAATATCCTATTTCTAAGTCGTTTCTTTTTCTAATGTTGCCACTAGTTATTTCAACAATTCCCACCAACATTTTTAGAAATGTTGTTTTTCCAGTCCCATTACCACCAATAATTGCAACTTTTTCTCCCTGGTCAATTTCTTGGCTAATATTTTCAAAAAGAGTAAGGTTATCAAATTTTTTTGTTAAACTTGTAATTCTAAAAAGTTCACAATTATGTAATTTTTTATTTGTAAACCTTATTTTAATTTCAGTTGCAAAATCATCAGGATTTGGGCCAATTTCGATTTTATTTGCATCTCTTTCTAATCTGTCTGCAACTGCCTTTAATTTACTACTACAACTAATGTCAGCCCATCTACGCTTTTCTTTTGCAGATTCAAGAAGTTTTTCTTTTTTCTTGGTTAAGTCTTTAAATTGTTTTTTTAAAATCATTAAATGTTTAATCTTATTTTCCTCATATTCCGCATAATTAGAGTTATATTGTTTAATTTTCTTGTCTTCAATTTCCCAAACATTGTCAACTATTTTATTTAAAAAATAGGGATCATGAGAAATTACAATTAATGATTTTGCATTATTTTCTAGATAATCTTCAAGCCATTCTAAGGTTTCTAAATCTAAATGATTTGTTGGTTCATCTAATAAGTATAAATCAGCTTTTTTTGCTAAACATTCAGCTAAACGAAGTTTTATTTTTTGACCACCACTTAATTCTGAAATTTTTTGGTTTAAAATATCTTTATTTATGCCTAATTTATCTAAAATTTCAATTATCTTTTTAATTTCAAATCCAAGTGAGGTGTCTGCTAAAAGGAGATTATAACTATCAATTATATGATTAAATTTATCTTCGTCTTCATAAATCTCCTGGTTTCCTAATTCAGCTTCTAATTTTATTTTTTTATTTTCTAATTCTTCTTTTTTATCTTTCATATAATCATTAAAGGTTTTATCAAGATCGTCAAAATTCTTTTCTTGTTCCATTAAACTTATTTTTATATCATTTGATTCAATTCTTCCTTGAAAATCTTCGTGGCCTACTAAGCATTTCAGAAGGGTTGTTTTTCCAGAACCGTTTTTACCAACCAAAGCTATTTTATTGTTAGGATGAATTGTTAAACTAATATCTTCAAATAAATTTTCTCTTCCAAAGCTTTTTGTGAAATTGTTAATATTAATCATCTTGTTAAATTATGAATTTAGCTAATTTGATAGAAATATCTTTTGTATAATTAAAAATTCTACTCACGAAACCTCTGAGAAATAAAGCTATGGCTAACAGATACTTTTTTAATCTTATAACTACAATTGTTTCTCATGTTTTACGATAATAATTTTCGTATTTAAAGTTACCTATAAGATGTTAGTAAAATATATATTTTGCAGTTACATAAGAAATGTATAAAAATTCTGAATCTTTTTATACCTCATTCCAGGGGGCCATCGTACTTTTGGTTAAATATTTAGGATTATATGATGTGGATATCTATTTTGGATAATAATGAGTAATTATTGAAATTTTTTAGAAATTAATTTTGTGAAAAAAATAAACTTAAGGTGATGTTTTTAAAAGACTTATTGTCTGTCCCTATGAAAAATATCGTAAATTCTTTTTGTGGCCCACATTATTGGGGGTGTAACTGTTGCCGCAGTAGCACCTATAATTGCTTGAGTTGTACTTCCACCAGATTGACTAATTACATATCCAACTGTAGCTCCTTGAGCTGCACACAAAGTCACATAGGTTAATCCAGCAGCAGGTACAACTACTAGTCCTTCTGCACCCTTACCATCACCGCAACTAGAAATTAGTTTTGCTGCTGTTCGTGGAACAGCGTTAACTATATTATCAATACTTGAAATTAGGATTCTCATTTTATTTTTAAAATTTATTAATAAAAATCACTAAGTTAAATTATATATAAACATTATTATATTATGATATAATTATATATCATCCTATATCCTCTTGATGTAAACCCCCAGACCCGGTTTTATCTTAATTGATTATTAATCCTTTTTAGATTATATAGAATTATTTTTTGTAAGGCAATTGTTAATTTCTTGTCTACTCTTTTCAATGAAGCTTTTGTTGAATCTAGATATTCACTTAACATTCCAAAGGGAATATCGAGTATTGGGATATTTTTTGAATTTAATAGATGAAATAATAATAATCGAGATATCCTACTATTACCATCCATAAATGGGTGAATATATTGGAATTCATTATGAAAATATGTGGAAAACTTAATTATCTCATAGGTTTCATTTTTTCTTATTTTTAAAAATTCATTATATTTCTTTAAAAGTTCTTTTAATAGGGGTTTTATCATTGAATGTTTTGCAACAATGAATTTGGGGTTTCCTTTAATATGGACTGGTTTGTTTCTTATAATTCCTGCCATAGATTTATCCTGGCTCATAGCAATCCCATGATAATCTAGAATCTTTTCAATATCTAAGATGTCATTTTTATTTGAATCTACTAACATCTTAGAAATTGCATTTTTATAATTTTCAAGTTCAGTAATGTCATGATGATAAAGATTTTTAGGAATAAATTTATCCTTTAAAATATTAATTGTTTGAGGTAGTGTGAGAGGATTTCCTTCCAGGGATAAACTGTGGTAAACAAAACTTATCTCAAACTCATCTACAATTTCTAAGAACTTTTTTTCACTCATTTTTTTTAGTTTCCTGAAAATGATTAATTCTTTGTTTATGTTTTTTGTATAATTAATTTTTATATTTTTTCGGTCTATTGTTTTATATCCAAAATATATTAATAGATTATTTATCAAAGGATTATAAAAAATTTCATATTTAATTGGTTTTCTTGAAATAATTAAGACAAGTCCAAATTTTTCTAAAATATTTAAATATTTACTAAATGTCTTGCTATTCACATTTAGGTCTTTAGCACTTTTTGTCTTTGTATGAAATGACTGATAGATAAATTTAACTAGATTTGGATCAATAATCTCATTATAATTTATTCCATTGGCACTTGAATATCTAATAATATCGCTTAGAAGAAGGGATTTAGAGGTCTTATTTATTCTATAGTAATTTTTTTGTTTTCTTATTAATCCTTTTTTTTCAAGTATTTTAATCATTCTGAATATATTATTGTACTCATTTCCGGATTTTTTTAGTTTTTTAAGTATTTCAACGGGTTTTAGTCTCTCGTCTAAACTTGCATAGATTTCAAAAATATCATATATTGTTGCCATAGGATATTAAATAGATAAAACCTTATAAATATATCTATTTGGTACTAAAAATAGATAAATTATTTACTATTTGTGCTAAATAGCTTTAATTTTATGAAATAATTTATAGGTTCTACATTATAAATCTGGTGTCTATGGTTTAAATTCAGAGGCATTGAAGATTTTTTAAATTTTAGGATATATTTTTGAAAATGTTTAAATAATTCTTAATGTATTTAATCTATAGAGTTGGAGCAAAAATGAATGAAATTATCCTTGTTGGAACTGTTCACGTTGATATCCTCGGTCCTGAGAGATTGAAAAAAATTCTGGAAAAAGAGAAGCCAGATGTTGTAACAATTGAATGTGCAGCAGAATATTATGAAAGCACACAGAAAATTAAAGATTATATAAACAAGAAAAAACTAATGATTAAGTATAGCACTAGGAAAATTGAATTTGCCCCTTTTAATCAGTCATTAATATTAGAATTAAATAGGGAAACTTTATTGAAATTTTTTTCTATTATTTATTATGAGTGTATTATTGCAAAAGAGTATGCTGAAAAAAATCAGGTTAAACTGATATGTGTTGATAAAAAAGAATATGTAGAAGAAGCTTCTAAAGAATTGCGTAAGGATATTAAGAAAGGTGCATTATTATATTTTTCCATGATTCCTGAGAGTGCTTTTAAATTACCAATAGATTCTTTCCAAAAATTTGTTGATGATTATTATAACAATGAAAAATTTTCTAATAAGAAAATATCTCAAGAAGATCCCACTAAATTGCTTAAAAGAAATCAATATTCTGTTGATGAAATTCTAAAAATAAAAGCAAAGAAAATTTTGCATATAGGAGGGGCTAATCACATATTTGAGAATTCACCTAATATGTATGATATGTTAAAGGCAAAGGGGAGAAGGGTCAGAAGATTAAAATTAATTGAAGCTGATAAGTAGGGAGATGCCTAGATTTATTATCCCATAACCTCTTGAAATAAACTTCTTAGGCAATCTAACTAATCTAGAAAGATTTACTTTTTTTCCATAAATCCTCAAAATATGCCCTAAAAGATATTGTTTTACAAGGTTTAATGTTTAATTCTATTTGTTTTAAAATATACAATCTCTCTAATCTATTGAACCAAAACATACATGACTCTTAAATTAGCATTATTTATAAACTGAATTTACATTTAATATTCGTACATGGTAAAATTATATGTTTGTAAAATATGTGGAGAACCTTATCTCGGTGGAACAGCTCCTGATGATTGTCCATTTTGTGGTGCACCGGTTAATTATTTAAAAGATGCTGAAGAATTTCATCCATTATGGGAAACAGAAATGAGTTCTCAAGAGGGAAAAAATATGCAAGAAACTTTAAATTTAGAAGTTAATGCAACAGCATATTATAAAAAAGTTGCAGAGAATAATAAAAAATACTCTAAATATAATAGATTGTTTAAACAACTCGCAAGAGTTGAAAAAGAACATTTAGAAGTTGCTGCTAAATTTTTAGGAATAGATCTTCCAGAAATTATTGGAGAAGATGTAAAGGAAAATATTGAAAAAGATTTAGAAAGAACAAAAGATCTTGAGAATGAAGCTATAGAACTTTATGAGAAGTTTTTAAAAAATTCTGAAAATTCTAATGTTAAGAACTTTTATATTGCATTAATACATGCTGAAAAAGGACATCATGAGATTGCGAGGGATAATCTTAAAAAATAATCAAGAGGATAAGGATAATTCTAAAAACTATTTGAGGGTGCTGTTTAGACTTTCTTAGTTTGACTTCATTTTTATTAAAATTTATAGTTCTTCCTCTAGATTATAATTAGGTGTAAAAATTAAATTCTTAAGAGAAATCAAAAACAGAAAAATTTTTAAAGAAAGAAATTGAAAAAACACTATCCAAAACAGTTATATAATGCTCTAAAGTATATATTCAATGGAAAATTCTAAAAAAACCAACCAAGATTTTGAAAACCCCAAAATTAAAGAAGATTCTGATTATAATGCGACATATGATGGAAATTTGAAAATAAAAGAATCTTTTTCAGAGGATGAAATCAATATACTTAAAAAAATATCTGATAAACAATTTGAAAAACGAGAGGTTTTTGAATTAAGATTGCAAGCAAAAGAAGCTGCAAAAAATTCAGAAATAAATGAATTGATTTCTTACCCTTTAATTAAAAAGAGATTAGCATATAATCTTCCTCATCAACAAGAAGGTGCATTAAGAATTTTGCAAGATTTAGATGGAAGAGCATTGTTGGCTGATGAAGTAGGATTGGGGAAAACAATTACTGCTGGAATGGTTTTAAAAGAATGTATTGTTAGAGGATTTATAAAAAGAGTTTTGATTCTGACCCCTCCTTCACTAATTAACCAATGGAAAGAAGAACTTAGTAGTAAATTTGAACTATATTTTGAAAATATTGAAACAGAAAAAGATTGGGAAAATAAAGAATTTGCAATTGCATCTATTGATAAAGTTAAAAATTTTAATGCAAAAACAAACAAATTCAAACATGCTCAGGCTCATGAAATTTATTGGGATTTAATTATTATTGATGAAGCACATAAATTAAAAGATAAAAAAACTTTTAGATGGAAGTTTGTAGATAAACTTCAGAAGAAAAGACTATTGTTACTTACTGCAACACCTTTTCAGAATAATTTAATTGAACTTTATAATTTATTATCATTATTAAGAAGAGGTCATTTAGGAACCTTAAGTCAGTTTAGAAGAAAATTTTTGTATAAAGGTAGTGAAAGACGCCCAATGAATCCTGAAGAATTAAAACAAAAACTTGGAGAGGTGGTTATAAGGAGAAGAAGAGATGAGGTTAAAGGAATTAAATATATGAAGCGTATTCCTAATATTCATTCATTAGAATTAACACCTCAAGAAAGAAGGATTTACAATGATGTTGTAAAACTATTGTCTTCAAATTATTATGATTTTAAGGGAGAACCAATAAAGACTACCTTGGCAATGCATTCAATTTTGCCTAAAATTACTAGTTCTTGCAAATCTTCAATGGAATTTTTAGAAGGTTTAGTTAATAATCCAAAATACTCTGAAAAAACAAAGAAAATGGCTAAAGAAATATTACAGGACTTTAAGGAATTAAAACAAGATACAAAGATGAATAGCTTACTGATTATTATTGAAAAAATACTTTCTCAAGATAAAAACTCAAAAATTATTATTTATACAAAGCATCCTGCAACATTAAGATATATTTCAGGTATTTTAAAACAAAAAAAATTAAAAATAGTAGAGTTTCAGGGAGGGTTAACTCTTGATGAAAAATCAAAAAGAATTGAAAAATTTTCTAAAAAATCACAAATTTTAGTAAGTACAGAAACAGGTTCAGAAGGACTTAATTTTCAGTTTTGTAATAATTTAATTAATTATGATCTGCCTTGGAATCCTATGGCAGTTGAACAAAGAATTGGACGTATGGATAGAATTGGTCAGAAAAAAGATATGAATATTTATAGTTTAGCTACTAAAGACACTATGGAAGAACATGTGGTAAACTTAATTATCAATAAAATGTGTTGTATTGGATTGGTTATGGGTGAACTACCAATTATTCTTTTTAATATGGGTCTTGATTCCAAAGGAGAATCTGGTTCAATTAAGTTTGAAGAAAAATTAATGAGAGCTTTCTTATATTCAAAAGATAACTTAACGCGTTTTTCAACAGAAATTGAGAAAGTAGAACAAGAAATTAATAAAGGAATTGTTGAATATAGCCATACAAAAACAAATACTAAGGAGTTGTTTAGGTAAGAGGTAAACTTTTGTAAAATGGATATCAATAATAAATCTAATTGGCAATATAAACTATTTCAGGAAGAC
>CAZJPU010000062.1:0-7665 GCA_964548105.1 Candidatus Woesearchaeota archaeon
TGGAGATGGTGTGCAGGATTTAGCTGTTGGTGCTCGTAATGATGAAAATGAACAAAGTAATGAGGGTGCTATTTATATTTTATTTATGAATACTAATGGAAGTGTTGAAAGCAACACAAAAATTTCAGATGGATTAGCAGGATTTAATCCAAATAATTTAGATAGTTCTGATTATTTTGGCTCTTCAATTACTAATATTGGAGACTTAGATGGAGATGGTGTGCAGGATTTAGCTGTTGGTGCTCGTAATGATGAAAATGAACAAGGTAGTGAGGGTGCTATTTATATCTTATTTATGAATACTTCAGGAGGCGTTGAAAGCAATGTAAAAATTTCAGATGGGTTAGCAGGTTTTAATCCAACTGATTTAAGTACCTATGAATATTTTGGTTCTTCAATCGTTAATGTCGGAGACTTAGATGGAGATGGTGTTCAGGATTTAGCTGTTGGTGCTTATCTTGATGAAAATGAACAAAGTAGTGAGGGTGCTATTTATATTCTGATGTTAGGTGCTAGTTTGGATACTTTGTCTCCCTCAATAAATTTTAGCTCTTTAACAACAGCTTCAGGCAATTATTCTCAATCAACAATAACCACTTCAATCACTGCAACTGATGAACACTTAGATACAGTTACTGTTTACCTTTATAATTCAACAGAAATTGTCAATACTACCTCTTCTAATACTTCAATTACTTTAACATATTCAAACCTGTCAGATGGAATATATTATATTAATGCTACAGCAAATGATACTCTAAGTAATAATGCTTCTACAACAACTAGAACAATTATCTTAGACACAACACCTCCTGGAATTATAGCTTTATCTCCAGCAAATGGATTTAATACTTCTTTATCAGACCAAAACTTTACATTTAATGCAACAGATACTAATCTTTTAAATTGTACACTTTACATGGATAAAGTAGGTTATATTGGAAATACATCAATAGACTCTAACTTAAGTGTTGTTTCTGGCATTAATACAATCCTGAATACCTCTAATCTTGAAAATAGAATACACACTTGGTATGTAAAGTGTTTAGATTCTGCAGGAAATAGCAATCAAACAACAGCAAGAACCTTAACTGTTGACCAAACACCACCCACTGTAACCATAACAACCCCAAGTTCAGGAGATATTCTTGGATATAATGTTTACATTTATACCGATATCTCTGACAGTTTAACAGATGTTGATACAGCAACATACTATATATTAAATGCTTCAAATACATCACAACAATTAACAAGTGGTTCATTGAACTCAAGTGGTAATTGGGATGCAGTATGGAACTCTTCTAGTTATTCAGATGCAGAATGGAATGTTACATTTAATGTTACAGTTAATGATACTCTTGGAAATATCTATTCTATTGCTCAAAATTTCTCTCTTGACAATGTAAATCCTTCCATACAATTAGTTGCTCCCACTGTAACTACTAATTATTATAATTCTAATTTTAACTTAAGTGTTTTTGTACAAGATTCGTCCTTGAATTATACTAATTATAGTATTGCTAACACTTCAGTATCTAATTCAACTTTGTATCCAAATAATATTACTACACATACTTGGAGCGATTTAATTGATATCTCAAGTTTGTCTGATGGAATATATAATATTACTACATTTGCACAAGATGCTGCATTAAATACTAAGACTATATCAGCATTATTTATCCTAGACACAACTTCTCCAATATTAACACTAAACTCTCCTGCCACTAACTTAAAGACAAATGAAACAAGTATTACATTTAATTGGACTGTAATTGATAATCTTGCATCATCAACTTATTGTAATTTATCTGTAAATGGAAATGTTGAAAAATCAAACATTTTATGCACTAATAACTCTGCTTGCACCTATGTTCTTGGGGGTTTTGTTTGGGCAGACTACACTTGGAATGTAACATGCTGGGATAATGCATCAAATATTAACAATCCCTCTGGAAGAGTTCTTACACCTGATTGGAGAGATATTGATGGAGATAGCATCCATGACACAACAGATAAATTAATTGGAAATGAAAATAATATTACTCAAGGAGGAACAATATCTTTAGAGATTACTATTGGTGGAAACTCAAATCTTACTACATTTAATAATTCTAAAACTCTACTTTTTTATGATAACTCTTCTTTAATTATTAATTTTACTCATAATTTTTCAACAAATGTTTTGGATTTAAGAGAATTTAATGTTAAAAAAAATTCTTCATATATCCTTATAAATCATTCAAATCAGTTGCAAGGTAATAAAACTATGTATATTGGTGATGAAAATTTTACTGCATTATGTATTAAAGATATGGAAATAGCTAATATTTCTGAGATGACTCCAAATTGTTTTGGAGAAGCAGAGAGAGATTTTTCAGAATGTATTGGAAATAGCAGTGGAATTACTATTGATGGAATAATTTGCACAGATTTAGGGTCTAGAATAAGGGTGGATAATTTACAATATTCTGCAATTAGGGGAACACCAAATTCTTCTAATTCTAGTGTCATAACCCCTATAACCCCTATAACCCCTATAACAAAAACAGTAACTCCGAGTAGTTCCTCAAGTGGTGGTGGGTGCACAACCAATTGGATTTGCTCTTCCTGGGGTCCTTGTGTAGAAGGAGTTCAAACTAGAGTTTGTACTAAAAATCAGAGTTCTTGTTATGCTCCACTTAATAAAAAGCCAATTGAAGTTCAAAATTGTAGTCTTGAGAAGGATTCAAAAGAGATTGTTCAGTCTTCTCCAGATGAAGAAGAATTAATTACAACCAATAAAAATAAAACACCTACTGGAAGAATAATTAGAATTTTAATTTTTGTCTTCATTTTCATTTTCATTTTAGGGTTGATTTTAAAAAAGAAAAAGAAAAGAGCGAAAGTTCTAAAAGAATCATATCACCAAATTGGAAAAGCAGATAGAAGTGCGAAAATATTCAGAAGAGCCTTAGCTCCTGGAAAAAGAAAATCAAAGTATGGAAACATATATTATGAACATAGGAGAAATCGTTCAGATATTCACGGAAAATTAAGTACAATTTGGCCATTCGGAAGAATGTTTGGTGGAAGAAAAAGAAAAATCAAAATAATCAAATATTCTGATTGGAAGAAAAAAAATAAGAAAAGTTAAGTTTCTAGTATGGTGCCCTTTTTATAGTATTGTATTAGCAATCTCTCACCATTAAATATACTCTTTATATAATAGGGTTATAAGTATGATGTTTTTTAATAGTTTAAGGATTATTAGATTAGAAAATATAAAACTATTTCTTTAATTTTTTTTGACGAGATTTTCTCTCTTGAGCTTGTTTGCTTCTTGCTTTAATTCTTCTCGTTGGTTTTTTTCTTGGCATTTTTTCCTCCCTGATTATTTTTTAGAGTATAATAATTTTAAATTATGTTTTTAAGAATTTAAATCTTTGTATTTCTGATTATGATTAATTTTAAACTTAATTTTTTAATTTAATAAAAAATAAAATTATTCTTCTGTTGTTTTTGATTGTATTTTTCCAATCCAAATAGTCACAATTACTGCTATAATAGTAACAATTATTGCATAAGTTAACATTGCACCAACACTATCTGAAGTGCCAAATATTTGCTTAAAAATCGATTGAATAGCCCCGTTCCATGCTAAAGCCGCAACTAGTCCAAAAGCAGCAATAATTAAGGCAGACAATTTCTCAATTACATCTTTTTTCATTTTTACCTCCCTGAATCATAATAATTTAAAGTATAAAAATATTAAGGTATCCATTTTTGAGTTCTAATATTTTACTTTACATAAGATTTATATAATGTATTTTAAACTAATAACAACCACCACCTAAATCTTTAAATAGTCATATGTATTAACTTATCATATGATAAACAAAAACATATTAAAAGAGTGTAATTGTCAAGGGTTTTGTAAGGAAGATATTTATGGAGCCTATAAACTATTTTTCGGAACTCTTGTATCAGGGTCTAGATTAAAGATAATCAATCTTTTGAGAAAAGGTAAAAAAAATGTTTCAGAAATAATAAAAGAAACAAAATCAGAACAAACAGTGGTTTCTCATGATCTTAAACGACTAAAAAACTGTGGTTTTGTTAAATCTGAGATTAAAGGGAAATATAGATATTATAGGTTAAATAATAAAACAATAAAACCACTTATAGAACTTATAGACAAACACATGGCAGGACACTGTATTCATATACTAAATGCAAATAAATTGAAAGGAGGAGATAAAAAATGAAAACAATAACAAAGATAATGGGTAAGGAACATAAAAGAATAGAAGAATTATTACATGAATTTGAAAATAAAGTTAATCAGGATAAAGAAAGTGCAATAAAAATTTTTAATATTTTTTATTGGAATTTAGAAAAACATTTCTTTATAGAAGAAAAAGTAATCTTTAGTATTTTTAATTCATCAAACTCTGAAAATGACACAAATGATCTTGCTAATCTATTAAAAGACCATAAAGATATTTTATTTTTAATAGAAAAAATAGAAGACAACATAAATAATAATGTAAAAGAAGAATTAGAAGATTTAAAAAAGATTCTTTCAGCTCATGCAAAATTTGAAGACGAGGAATTTTACCCAAGATTAGATGAAGAATTAGATGAACTACAAAAACAATTAATATTTGAAAGAGCTGATGAAATAATAAGGGAGTAAATAAAAATAACATGAAAACAATAAATACTCTTGAACTTAGAAATCTGATAAGAGAAGAGAATAGAGATTATGTTTTAATAGATATTCGAGAAAAATCTGAACTTGTGAATGGGATGATACCTTCTTCACAACACATCTTTTTATCAGAATTAAAAAAATGCATTAGGTTTATCTAAAGAGGATTTTAAATTAAAATATAATTTTAAAAAACCCTCTAAATCTGATTTAATTATTTTTTATTGTAGAACCTGATCTAGGGCAGAATATGCTACAGAGTTAGCATTAGATATGGGCTTTAATGCAATTTTATATAGTGAATCAATATGGGGTTGGTCAGAAATAGACTCAAATGTTAAAAAATATTAAATAAAAATGATAAAAAACATAAAACAGTTAATAGAATATCCTAGAGAAGGAATAATAAGTAAGGAAATAAAAAAAACAGACAAAACAGATGTTTCTTTATTTTGCATGGCAA
Organism: Candidatus Woesearchaeota archaeon; assembly: GCA_964548105.1. Lineage (GTDB taxonomy): Archaea > Nanobdellota > Nanobdellia > Pacearchaeales > GW2011-AR1 > ARS1285. The sequence continues at coordinate 5,160 of CAZJPU010000062.1, forward strand.
AGGGAACTGAGATGTCAGAACACACATCTACAAAACAAGGATTTATTCATGTTCTTGAAGGAAAAGGAATTTTTAATTTAGAAGGAAAAGACATTGAGATGAAGGAGGGAGTTTTTTTCTTTATGAAAGAAAATGCAGTTCATTCATTAAAAGCACAAGAAAATACCTCATTTTTATTAATGCTAATTTATTAAGGAGGAAAATAATTTAGGAAACTTTAAATAAACTAAATTTTTATAAAATACATGACAAAAACAGAAGATAATTTAAAAAAAGCATTTGCAGGCGAAAGCCAAGCAAGGAATAAATATGATTATTTTGCAAAAGTTGCACGTAAACAAGGTTTTCATTATATTGCTAAGATATTTGAAGAAACAGCATTAAATGAAAAGCAACATGCAAAAGAAGAACTCAAACTTCTTAAGGGAATTGGAGATACTATTGAAAATCTTAAAGAGGCAATAGAGGGAGAACATTATGAAAATACAGAAATGTATCCTGAAATGCAAAAAGATGCAGAAGAAGAAGGAAATGCAGGGGCTGCAGCATTATTTAAAGAAATATCAGAAGTTGAAAAATCTCATGAAGAAAGATATAAAAAACTTTTAGAAATGCTAGAAAATGGAACTCTTTATAAAAGAGATAAAACAATAAAATGGAAATGTTCTCAGTGTGGTTATGTTCATGAAGGAACCGAACCTCCTGAAATTTGTCCTGTTTGCAAACATGCAAAAGAATATTATGAACCTGAAGATATGTGTGGGCTATAAATCAATATGACAACAAAAAATCAAATCTGGAAATGTGAAATATGTAAAAACATCATTGAAGTTATTCATGAAGGGGCAGATGCTTTAGTTTGTTGTGGACAACCAATGAATTTACAAGAGGAAAACACAGTTGATGCAGCAATTGAAAAACATATCCCAGTTATTGAAAATAAAACCGTAAAGATTGGAAGTGTCGAACATCCAATGGAAGAATCTCATTATATTGAATGGATTGAGGCAAGTGATGGAAAAAAGACTTCTAAAGTATTTTTAAAACCTGGAGATAAACCTGAAGCAGAGTTTTGTTTTGAGGTTCAATCTGCAAGAGCTTACTGCAACTTACATGGATTGTGGAAAAGTGAATAAATTAATAAGTTAATTTTAAATATATCTTGATATTAATTAATATATATAAGGAGGTGATTAAATGGTTAAAAATAGTGAAAAGTGTTGTAATGGTCCTGCTGTTATTGGACATATATTTGCAATTGCAGGTATGTATGTTTTAACATGGGGATTAACAGGTTCACCAAGTCTTGGAGTTGTTCTTAAGAGTCCTATATTCTGGGGATTATTTTTACTCGGACTTGCTGGTTGTAGTATGGCTGGAGCACACAAGATGACATGTGGAGTACCTAAGAAAAAATAATTTTTTTCTTTTTTCTAATTTTTTTATTATCAGTTTATTTCACATAAGATTTATATAATCCATCTTCTATATAATCTTATGAATACCTTAAGTAGAACAATAACAGGAACTGTCGCAATTATTCTAGGAATATTTTTAATAATAATAGGTATTTTTACATTTGTTGCCTTAATCTATGGAATTCCTATCCTTATTATCGGAATTTTTATTCTTTTTAATAAAAAAGAAGATGAAATTGAACCTATAAAAACTAAATCAAAAGGAGGTAAAAATTAAATGGCAAATATGATTATTACAACTGGAAATGAAGTTCCTGGAAAAAAGATTACTCAAGTTCTAAGGGTTGTTAAAGGTAGCACAGTAAGAGCAAGAAATATTGGAAGAGATATCGGAGCTGGATTTAAGAATATTATAGGTGGAGAAGTTAAAACATATACTGAGATGACAAAGAATTCAAGAGAAGAAGCATATAATCGGATGGTTAATGAAGCTGTAGATTTAAAGGCTGATGCAGTTATTGGCGTTAGATTTACAACATCAATGGTAATGCAAGGAGCTTCTGAGATGCTTGCATATGGAACTGCAGTTAAGATTAGTTAATTGCAGTATCAGCAATTTTAATTTCAAAACATCAGCCAGGACCATCATTATTATTATTTTTTGTTGGTATTACTATGGAAATCTTTATTGCTAAAGGATTTTTTGAAAAATGAAAATGAAAAAGAAAGCAATAAAAAAGAAGCTAAGTAAAGAGCTAAAAATATTAATTATAACTTTTATAATTGGAATAGCATCAATGATTGGACATAATCTTTTTTATGCTCTTGCAATTAAATTTCCAAACTTTAAAATATTATTAGGAGCATTAGAAGTAATCTTATTCTTTACAACTTTCATTTCAGCATTAGCATTTCTTATTGTTCTTGTTTACACCGGAATTAAATATATAATAAAAAAAGAACCAAAAGATGCTTGGCATATTGGATGGATAGGATTAGTTTTATTAATCTTTTTAATCATCATTGGAATGAATCCAATTCATTTTTATATATTTGCAATAATCTTATTATTATTTTTTATACCTAAG
>CAZJPU010000063.1:0-7661 GCA_964548105.1 Candidatus Woesearchaeota archaeon
CTTAATTTTCTATAAAACTTAATAAAAAAATTAGACTTAAGCCTATGCCTAGTATATTTCCTAACTTTACTCCTTTCAAATTTATTATCAAACCATCCTTCCATATTAATAATAAAAAGAATTAATTCTTTTTTATTTTCTTAGATTTTTTCTTAATCATCTTTTTCTTAACAGGTTTTTTCTTAACAGGTTTTTTCTTAATCATCTTTTTCTTAACAGATTTTTTCTTAACAGGTTTTTTCTTTTCTTTAATCCCTTCCTTAGCCTTAAGAGCATCTCTTAATTTTTTACTAGCTTTCCTATTCAACATTCGTTTAGCTTTCTTTTCTTTTTCATTTTTTTCATTTTTCTTAATTTTTTTCTTATCAACTTTCTCTTGTTCTTTTTCTCTTTCAGAAGAAACAAACTCTATCTCTCTTTTTAATTTTATAATACTTTTTTCTAACTGCCCAATCATCTCTTCATTCTCTGATAATTTATATACTTCTTCACATTCTTGACATATAAAATCATTTAATAATGCAGTTTCTTCAGTCACCTCTATAGAACAAGTATCACAAAAATAATATCGTTTTTCTTTTCTACTTCTTAATTGATTTTCTAAATGTCCTAATTCTTTTTTCAAATTTTGTTCTAACAAAGTTAATGACTGACAAATATTCAAAGTCCAAAAATAAATATACCATCCCTTTCGCTTATCCTTTTTTCTAATAAATGAAACCAATCCATAATCAGATAATTTATACAAAATATTTCTTGTTTGATTAATTGTTAACTCAAGTTTTTTTGCAATTAAAAATTCATTAACATGTTTTTTACCCATTAACAAATCAATGATTGGAGTTGCTGGTTTATTTACCAAACTTTCAACTATTGATTTAAGAAACTTAATTTGCATTTTTAAAGTAAAATTTTATCGGAATCACCCTTTTAATATTTTTCTATTGAACTTTTGCATTAATAAATTTACCGATAAAAAAATATAAGAAATAAAACAGTTTATCCAAGAAAAAAAATGTTACCACTATGAAATTTAACCAAAGTTATATATATTAATTAAAGGAATTAGTATATTATGGGTTGGTTTAATAAAAAAGAGGGGAATAAGGAAACACTAGAATTACCTGAATTACCAGAGGTTCCAGAAACTCCTAATCTTAATCAACAAACTTCTCAAATACCCTCACAAGAGTCTCCTCCAGGCCTTCCCAGTATCCCTGAACTAAATGTTAATGAACTTCCGCAAACACCTAAAGAACCTCCAAAACAAATGTCAAAACAACCGGTTTATCACCCACAAAAAATAAAACCAATTAATCTAGAATCTATCAGACCTTTAAAAATAGAAGAGTCTCCTCCACAAATCAAAGAAAAAGAACTTCCAGAGATAATAGAATCTCATCCTGAATTAATAGACACAGAATCAAAAGGGTATATTAAATCTTCTTTTAAAAAAACAGAACCAGTATATATTAGACTAGATAAATTTCAAACTACTGTAGAAACTTTTGATGAAATAAAAGAAAAAATTATTGAAATTGAAAAAGTTTTAATAAAAACTAAAGAAATAAGAGCAAATGAAGAAAAAGAATTAGAAGAATGGGAAAGAGAAATCCAAATGATGAAAACAAGAATTGAAACACTTGATAAAACAATTCTACATAAACTTGATTAATTCTAAAAATGGAAACAAGACATGTTAAATTAGATTTTGAAGAAGCACTCTCTACAAAAAAACAAATATTAACAATTGAATTACAAAGTCTTCGTATGTTAAAAAAAATAAAAACATATAAACTCTTAAGAAAAAAAGAAGTTTCAAAGACAAGACAATTCAAAACTCAAATCACTTCGCTAAAATCAAAAATTAATACATTACAATCCACATTCCCTAGAGAAGAAATTCCACATACCCCTAAAGAAAAAAGAAGAAAAGAAACAAAAAAACCTACGAACAAATTACAAAAAGAACTTGAAGAAATTAAAGAAAAATTAGCTGAATTAAATAAAATTGAATAATTTTAACAGATTATGGATTCATAAAAGGACCTTCAATACATGTTCTTCTTCCTTTTTCATCTGAACAACTTCCACAAATACCAACCCCGCATCCAGTCATATAATCTATAGACGAATAAATATTTTCTAAACTCGAAACCTCTTTTTCAAAAGGAAAAATCGCATCAATCATTACTTTTGGACCACAATTAAAAAAATAACTTCCTTTTTTTAATTCTAAATCCTTAAATAAATCTGTAATCATCCCTTTTACTCCTAGGCTCCCATCTTCAGTCGCAACTCCTACTTTCCCACATTTTTTAAATTCTTCTAAATAAGGAACATAAATTTTACTTTTTGCACCTAATAAACTAATAACCCTTGCTTTTTTAGAAAGAATTTTCGCAAGCAAATATAATCCTGCAATTCCACACCCGCCCCCAACTAAAACAACATCACTACCTTCTTCAACCTCAACCCCTTTCCCATAAGGTCCTCTAAAATAAAAACTATCTCCTTTTTTTAAAGAATTAAACTCTTTAGTAAAATATCCCCTCTCAAGAACTCCTAAGGTTAAAGGATCATTATCCATAACTGAAAAAGGTTTTTCACCAATACCTGGAATCCAAGCAAAAACAAATTGCCCAGGATTTGCATCAATACTAATATTAGTTTTAAAAATTTTAAAGTTACAATCAGGATTAAGAACCTCAATAATTTTTACTTCTCTATGCTTCATATCTACTTTTTTTAAAAATTCAGAAGCTTTATTTGTTTTATTATTTAAATCATCTACAAGAACAGAAAAATAATCCATAATATTCTTTTCAGTCATTCCTGTTAACGAACTACCAATTCCAAAGGCACTAGCACCAGCATTAGAGTAAGCTTCAATATCTTCTGCATTTGATATCCCCCCCATTCCAATTATAAGGACATCGTCCCCAACAGCCTCTTTTATATTCTTAATACATTTAATCCCAATAGGAGTTATCCCGATCCCACTTAATCCTCCATATTCATTTGTCAATACAGGTTTACCATCTACTGAATAATAACCAGGACCAACAGTATTAATAGCAACAATCCCATAAGCACCATGATCTACTGCACTTTTAGCAATTTCTCCAATATTATTAGCATTAGGGGTTAACTTAGCAAATACAGGTTTTTTTGTTATACTAACAACTGCTTTTGTTATCTCTCCAACAAGTTCAGGATCCTGCCCTAATTGCATCCCATACCCTTTTGCATGAGGACATGAAAGATTTAATTCAAAACCATCAACATATTCTTCTAATTTTTTTGCAACAAATACAAATTCCTCTAGATTTTTACCAAAAATAGAACAAAGTAAAAATTTATCATTAGGAATATTTATCTTAGAAAGTTGTTTTGCAAATTCTTCTACTCCAGGATTTTTTAATCCTACTGCATTTATAAAACACCCAGGAGAATACTGAGAAAGAACAGGTTCTCTATTTCCAAACCTTGGTTCAAGTCCAATACTTTTTGTTGTAAATATTCCAATTTCAGGAATTTTTGTCATTCTTTCCAAACAATTAAGATTTGTAGAAATGATTCCAGAAGGAATTACAAAAGGCATTACTTCTTTACTCCCAATTTTTATTTTTTGTATCTTCTCCATTTTATTAAATTCTGAATCATACTCTTGAAAATAAGTTCCAGTATTTTCTGTCTTTTTAATATTAATTCCAAAAACTTTTTTAACATTGTTAAATGTTAAATCTTTTATTTGTTCTTCCTGAAGATCATTATTTCTTAACAATTCTATAAAATTAGGCCACTGATTAAGCCAAGGAATTCCAGACATATAAGGAGGATTTAATTTTTCTTGTTTTTGATGCGGTGCATGATCTGTTTCAATCCAATTAATCATACCTTTTCTTAAACAATTTAATAAATTCTTCTGATTTTCTTTTGTTCTTAAAGGAGGGTTTACCTTAAGTAACAACCCTTTATTAGATTTCATAAATTCTTCATTAAAAAATAAATGATGAGGTGTTGCTCCGCAAGAAATCTTAAGTTCTGGATGATTTCTTTTTATTAAACTAATATATTCTACAGAATCAGAACAAGAAACATGAGCAATATGTAACTTACCCTTAAATCCAGAATCTAAAGCAAATACTACCTGATCTTGAATAGAACTTAACTCAGCTAAAGCAGGTCTAGAATTACAATGACTAATAGGATCTTCAAAATTCCAAAGTTCTGGTCTTAAAAAAGATTCTTTTTCACAATGAACTACTAAAACTCCCTTATAATCTGCTTCACTTAAAGTTTTATAAACTTTCATTTGAAGGCTAGTATCAACAACTGCTAAATCTCCAACAGATTTACCTGCAAACAATTTTAAACCAACAACCCCAGAATTAGTTTGATCATCTTTTGGAAAAAATTCATCATGAGTCTTAATTGCCTCTATTATTTGTTGAGGATCAGAAGTTAATCCAACATATAATCCATAAAAAACTTTTGAATTACATAAATCTGCAATCCTCAACCTTTCTATAACCTGCCCTCGAGTAATAATTGGAGGATTTGTATTAGGCATATCAAATATAGCATCAACCCCTGCCTTTTCTGCAACCTCTAAGGCATGTTTAATAGTTTCCTTATAAGCTTGCTTACCATCTCTACAATGAACATGTGAATCAATATACATAACTTAAATTTACATTAAAATTATTTAAAGTTAACCATAGATTTTTGTCACTTAATCTTGATAAAAACCCCTAAGGTATATTTAAATACAATTCCTTTTTTTATATTTTTATGGAGTTTAATAAAGAAGAATTTAATAATTTTGTGATTAATAATAATGTAATTGGATTTTTTGATAAACCAATAACTCTTAAATCTGGAAGAGAATCTAGATTTTATGCTAATTGGAGAAGTGTTGTTGAAGATACATTTCTAACAGATCAACTAGCAGAATTTATTATTGCATTTGTAAACAATAAAAACTTAGAGGTAAATACTTTTTACGGAGTTCCTGAAGGAGCTACAAAACTAGGAATAATCACTCAATACAAATGGGCAAAACAAAATGAAAATTTTAAACAGGGAAGCAATGTTCTTGCTATGGGAAGAGCAAAACCAAAAGAACATGGAGATCCTAAAGATAGATATTTTGTAGGAATGCCAAAAGGAAAAGTTATTGTTATTGAAGATGTTACAACAACAGGAGGATCCCTAATAAACACTATTGATAATTTAAAAGAAGCACAAATAGAAATAAGTGCTGTAATAAGTTTAACAAACAGAATGGAAAAAAGAGATGATGGAAAAAGTGTAAAACAAGCTATTGAAGAAAAAGGAATTCAATTTTACAGCATGAGTTCTGCTCTAGAACTCTTACCTATAATGTTTGAAAAAACAAATCAAGGACAAGAAATAGCAAATTCAATAGAAAAAGAATTTGAAGAATATGGGGTAGAACCATTAGAACTATCCAAAAACAATAAAGAAGAAATAAATTTAGCAGATAGATTACTTAATGCAATAGATAAAAAACAAAATCCTTGTGTAGTAGGACTTGATCCAGTAATTGAAAAAATCCCTAAACATTTGATAAATGGAAATTCATTCACAGATATTGCAAATGCAATTAAAAAATTTAATTACGGAATTATCGACGCTGTTGCAGATTTAGTTCCTGCAGTTAAACCACAAATCGCGTTTTATGAAAGATACGGATCTGAAGGAGTAAGAGCATTCAAGGATACTGTAGATTATGCTAGGTCTAAAGGTCTAATTGTTATAGAAGATGGAAAAAGAAATGATATTTCAAGTACTGCTCAAGCATATGCTGATGCTCACCTAGGAAAAGTTAAAACTCCTACCTCTTCTGTTCCATCAATAAATGCAGACCTATTAACTGTAAATCCCTATCTTGGAAGTGATGGATTAAAACCTTTTGTTGAAGTTTGTAAAGAATTTAAAAAAGGAATTTTTATTTTAGTAAAAACAAGCAATCCTAGTTCAGGAGAGTTACAAGATAGGAAAATAGATATAACTCCCGAAGAAAAAGAAGAACTAAATAATCTAGGAGTTAATTTAAACGAAAATAAAACTGAAATGTATAATCTTGTAGCTTTACAAGTTAATAAATTTGCTCAACAACTTAAAGGCACAAAAGGATATTCTCCTATTGGTGCAGTTGTTGGAGCAACATATCCTGCACAAGCAGAAACATTAAGAAAAATTATGCCAAATTCAATATTTCTAGTTCCAGGATATGGGGCACAAGGAGGAACAGCAAAAGATCTAACTAACTGTTTTAATAAAGATGGTTATGGAGCAATTGTAAATTCATCTAGAGGAATTATTTTTGCATATGAAAAAAGTGAGAGATATGGACCTGAAGAATTTATAGAAGCCTCAAAACAAGCTACACTCTCAATGATTAAAGATATTAATTCTGCACTAGCTAATGAGGGAAAATTACCACAAAAATGGAACTCCAATTATCAATAATCCCAAATTTTTTAAACCCTTTCTCTATATAATTCTATGGAAAAACAATTAATTACAAGAAAACAACTTATTAAAAAATTTATTGAATTTTATAAATCAAAAAACCATAAAGAGATTCCAAATGCTCCTCTTATACCTGAAAACGACCCAACGGTTCTTTTTACAACTGCAGGAATGCATCCTATTGTCCCTTATCTTATGGGCCAAACCCATCCTCTAGGAAAACGCCTTGTTAATGTCCAAAAATGCATTAGAACTCAAGATATTGAAGAAATCGGAGATGAAAATCATCATACTTTTTTTGAAATGCTTGGTAACTGGAGTTTAGGAGATTATTGGAAAAACCAAGCTATTGAATATAGTCTTGAATTTCTTACTAAAGTTCTTAAAATTCCTATTGAAAAACTTGCAGTTAGTTGTTTTCAAGGAGATAAAAATGCACCTAAAGACACTGAATCAGCAGAAATCTGGTTATCTTTAGGAATTCCAAAAGAACGAATAGCATTTCTTCCTAAAAGTGAAAATTGGTGGGGACCTGCTGGAAAAACAGGCCCTTGTGGTCCTGACACAGAAATGTTTTACTGGTCATCAGAAGGTCAAGTTCCTAAAGAATTTGATTCTAATAACAAAAAATGGATAGAGATTGGTAATGATGTTTTAATGCAATATGAAAAAGATAGTTCAGGAAATTATAACCCTGCAAAACAAAAAAATATTGATTTTGGTGGAGGAGTTGAAAGAATAATATCTCTTTTAAATAATATTGAAGATGATTATCTATCTGACTCTTTTCTCAACATAATAAAAAAAATAGAAAAACTTTCTAATAAAAAATATAATGAAAGTGAAGAAATAACAAGATCAATGAGAATAATTGCAGATCATATTAAAGCAGCAGTAATGATAATGGCAGATGATATTAGTCCAAGCAATCTTGAACAAGGTTATGTTTTAAGAAGATTAATAAGAAGAGCAATAAGATATGGAAGGCAAATTAATTTACAAAATTTCACAAAAACAATAGCAGAACCAATTTTTGATATCTATAAAAATAATAATAATCTACAAATAAATAAACAAAAAATCCTTAAAGAATTAGAAGATGAAGAAAAAAGATTTTTAAAAACTTTAGAAAAGGAATAAATCTAACAGAAAAAATA
>CAZJPU010000064.1:0-7575 GCA_964548105.1 Candidatus Woesearchaeota archaeon
CCCCAGGGGGATTTGAACCCCCGACACCCGGCTTAAAAGGCCGGTGCTCTAACCAGGCTGAGCTATAGGGCCATTAGAGAGACTTTCTCCCTCTCTAAATTATTACTTCACAATTTAACTGGCAAAATGTTCCATAACAAAATAATGAGAATTTCTTGGTTTTTAAAGTTTTTTGATAAGGAAAATTAAAATTTGTTTCAATATTTTATAAGAATACTATGAATCTAAAAAGATTTAAGGTTTTGTAATACTCCTCATATAATCTCTTAAAACATCTCCAGAAGTACCTAGAGAAGCAAATTCTCCACGAATTATTAAATCATTCCCTAGATTCTGAGAGACAGAATAATCTGATATTGAAAATCTCTGAACCCTATGAAAAATAGTATACCCTCTGGTCCCATCTTGAGCCTTTGAATAATAAAATCCACATTCTTGAGATACAAACTCTCTGAAATGTTCAGAAATGCTTTCAAATTCAGAAGGTGTAACTCTTCTTTCTAGTGAAATTTTAATATCTCTGTCATGTGTTACTGAACCATTTAGAGAAATTTGAGAACAAGTACTACTCCAAGAAGAAATTAAAGCTTGAGAATTTCCAACATCAATTTGAAAGGTAGGCAAACTTTCTTCTTGTCTTGCATTTTTAATGGCTGTTGCCATTTTATTAAATTATAAATAATTTGTTTATAAACATTTTTATAATCAGGACATTGTATGAGATAAACCTATTTTCTTAGAATAATATAAACTTTTTTTGCAATAATATTGATTTAAACAATATTTTCTCCCCTAATCCAAACATCTATTAATCTTTTCTTCAATAACTTCAGGATCTTGATTTCCTATAATTCTTTCAGTTTCCTTTCCATCTTTATAGATTATTAAACATGGAACCTTTGAAACATCACATTTATCTACAAGCTCTTGATTTTCATCTAGATTAATCTTTACAAACTGTATATTTTTCATTTTTTCTGCAAATTCTTCAATTATAGGGTCAAGCATTAAACAATGCATATTCCATTCAGCAAAAAAATTTACAACAACAAGTTTGTGAGAATTATTAATTATTACAGGAAACTCTTCTGCAGTAATTTCCATTTCTGAATCATTTTTAGTGAACATTTTATACTATCCTCTGGTATAGCTTTCAAACCCCTTAACATTACTTTATACATAATTTAAATTAGAAATAAACACTTAATAAATCTTTCTTATGTCCTAAAAAAGAGCAATCTAACCTCTATATCAAAATATAATAATGATTATTAAATTAAAATTAATCTCTAAATTATGATTAAAAAAGAAAAATCTTCAGATAGACCTAGTTGGGAAGAATCTTATATGTTTTCTGCATTTGTTGCTGCAACTCGTTCTAGTTGTGCATATATTAAAACAGGATCAGTTATTGTTAAAGACAAAAGAATAATAGCATCTGGTTATAATGGAGCTCCTCCTGGAATAAAAAATTGTTTAGAAGTTGGGTGTAGAAAAGATAGAGAAGGAATTAACTATGAAGATAAAGGTAAATCCGTATGCAGAGGAGTTCATGCAGAAATTAATGCTATGAGTCAGATTTCGAGAAGAGATTTAAAGGGAACTACACTATACACTGTATTTTTCCCTTGTTCTGCATGTGCAAAATCAATTGTTGGAAACGGAATTTCAGAAGTTGTTTTTTCAAAAATTTATGATGAGCCAGATTCATTAACAACCGAACTTTTTTCAGAAGCAGGTATAAAATTAAGACAATTAAAATTTGATGTTAGAAAACAACTTAATAGGGTTTTAGATATTACAAATCAGGCTAAGAAATAGTTTAAATTAGGGTGTTTTCAGGAGTTCTAATTAAAATTTTTGAGGTATTGATTTCTCTTAAGAATTTAATTTTTCCACCTCATTAATTAGGGTGGAAGAAATATAAATTCAATAACAAAAGAGTCAAATCAAACTATTTCAGACAACATTTAAATTAGAAGCAATATCTATACTTAAAGTTTAGAGTAAATTAATCTTAAAAAAGTTCATTTAACTTTTCTAAATTTATTTCAGAAAAATCATTTATTATTATATTGGTAATATCTTTAAAATCTTCTTCACTACTAAATTCAGTAATTAACGCAACTACTTTCATACCTGCCTTTTTTGCTGCATGCACTCCATTAACAGCATCTTCAAAAACTACACAATCTTCAGGTTTTACATTTAATTTTTCAGCAGCTTTTAGAAATACATCAGGATTTGGTTTGTGTTTCTGAACATCCTCAGAACTTATTAAAACATCAAAAAACTTTTTTAAATCCATTAATTCTAAAATTCTTTTTGTACGATCTTTTGTGCTAGATGTCGCAACTGCCATATTAATCTTATTATCCTTTAACTCATTAAGAAATATTTTCAAAAAAGGGCTAACAATTATTCCTTTTTTAAGAAATTCTTTTTCTACTTCAAGTTTTTTATCTAAAATCTCTTTGTATTCAAGTTCTCCATGAAATTTAAAATCTTTTTTCCAGGTCTTGACCTGGTCAATTAAACTTCTTCCCATGTTTTTTCTCCAATAGTCTTTTGTTAGGTTTATACCTTTTTCCTTTAATACAATATTATACGCTTGTCTGTTATATTCTGGAGAATTTACTAAAATACCATCCATATCAAAAATAACTGCTTTTAACATTTTAATTAATCAACTAATTGCCCCAATCTCTTTTAAATAATCTAAATTTTCTTGCCAATAATTACTAAGGAATTTCCTCTCTTCTTCATTAAATTTCTTAATAACTTTATATTTTCCAGTAGTCTTTTCTTCAAAATTATTAAATTCTATAATAATTACTTTTGCAACAGCTTCCCAGTCCGAATTAACAAGATCTATTGGAATATTTAATGGATAAGTTCTGTATTCTTCTTTAAAAAATCTATATTCTGTGCCAATTTCTAATTCATCCTCTCGCAAACCTTGCTCAGGTTTAAGCTTTAACACCCAGTTAAACTCTGTTTTAAATCCCATTTTCAAATTTCATCCTCATATTTATCATACTCTTTTTTCCATTCAATATTTCTTTTTTCATATTCTTTTTTTACTCTTTTTTTTAATTCCCTTAAAACTGGTTTTAATTCGGGAAAGTTTTTTACATGTTTATCAGGATATGTTGCTATAAGATTATGATAAGTATAACATTTTCCTTTTTCAACAACATGAGTAATGGTCTCTATTTTATCCAATGCCTTTACAAACAATGCTTCTCTTGTCTCTGCTTTTTCATACTCCTCCCATAATTCTAAAACCCCTTTTCCAATTTTTTCAGAAAGATGATTTGTTATTTTTTTCATAGTTTTAATTTTTTCTTTTTGTTTTTCTTCCTTAGTAACATTTCCATCCACAATCTCTCTATAATCAATATCTCCAGTAATAGTTTCAGGAAGATCATGAACTACTGCAATCTTCATAGCCTTTAATAAATCAATGTCTAAATTAAGCTCATCTTTTAATACCAAGGCCATTAATGTTAATCTCCAGGTATGGTCTGCAGTTGAATCAGGAGTGATATCATTTTTTCCAGGTTCAATCTTCCCATATCTCTTAACATTCTTTAAATTACCAACTTCATGCAAAAAATCAAAGATTTTTTCAATGTCCTCTTTTCTTTCCTCTTTAATCATTCTCTAACAATATTATCCTCAGGGTTTTTATGATCATATTTTTTTAATATATCTCCTTTTACCATATTAAAAGCATCTTCAACATCAATATTTAATTGATTAGCAAGTCTACATAATCCAAAAAACAAATCTCCAATACCATCTTTAAAAACATCTTTTCTTTCTTCAACAATCTTTTTTCTTTCATCTTCAGATTTATATCTAAGATGCTGCGACATTTCAATTAATTCTTCATGAAGATGATCAAACTTATCTACATTAGGAATATCTTTCCAATTATTTCTATTAGCAAAATCCTTTACAAGTTTTTGAGCTTCCTTTATTGTTTCAATTCTTTTTTCTTCCATATATTAAAAATATTCTATATGTTTATAATTATTGTTATATTCAACAAAATCACTCTATCAAAACTCAATCAACCAAAACTTTAATATCTTCTGCATATTTTTTCATTAATCTACTCAACTTCATGAAATCCTCTTTTTTCTTAGGTTTTAGTTTTCCATACTCAGGATCAAAAGTATTTTCAGGATTAAATTGATTCAAAGCCCATAATTTAACTTTTTCTTTTTTAGTTACCCATTTCCCCATCTTCTCAAAATCTTCTTCAATCATAAATGGAAGAACAGTAGTTCTAAATTCATAACTAGGAAATTTTTTTACGATTTCAATACTTTTATCAATTTTCTTTAGGTCAGTATCCACCCCAATAACTGAAATATATTTTTCTCTAGGAGATTTTATATCCATAGCAACATAATCTACATTGCCTTGTTCTAAAAGAATCTGTAGCATCTCTGGATTACTTCCATTACTATCAATTTTTACTAAAATTCCAAGTTCTTTTAATTTTTTAACAAACTCTGGCAAATCTTTTTGAAGTGTAGGTTCTCCTCCAGAAATACACACTGCTTGATACCATCCACCTTTAACACGAGCTTTTAAATCTTTTAATAAAGAATCTAAATCTATTTGATTATTTTCTCCTGTAATTAGTTCAGGATTATGACAAAAACCACATCTAAAATTACAACCAGAAGTAAATAAAATCTGTCCAAATTTTCCCGGATAATCAATAGATGTTTCTTCTCTAGCACAAATTATCATTTTAATACTCCATTATTAGATTCATTATAGTTTACCTAACTATCCCTATATTTTAGAACTAATTAACAACCATACTATATTCAGGCATTCTTTCTTGAATAGCTTTTCTTATTTCTTCTTTAGTAATCATATCACTTTTGCCTATTTTAGGACCAATACTACAAACTCCATCCTCACAACTATCATCATCCTCACCATATTCAGATGTTTTTTTCCAATAACTATTTTTACCAATTACAACAAGTGTAGGAACCGTATCTAAAGGAACACTATATTTTGCAGAATCAACTAATCCTTCCATATCATTTTCATCAAGATAATATGTTTTAAAATCTATTTCTCCTTTTAATCCAAGGTTTTCTATTTCTTCTTCAACATCTTTTTTTGTTTGCTTACAATTAGGGCAATCATGTTTCCTAAATTCTATAATTGTTAGTTTTTCCTTAGAATGTAAGTTATAAAGCCAACCCATATCTCTCCCTTTTGCTCCTGAATAAGATAATTCTGCTTTTTTTCTATCTTCATAAATCTGTAATTGAGAGCCATTCCATTGTTTTAAACTACTATAATAACCAACAATTCTTGTAACAATATTTAACATACTCTCATCCTTAGTTTCTTCAGAACTATTTTTACAATTAGGATTTGTGCATAATTTTCTCTCACCCGCCATTATTATTCCACAACTATTGCACTCTGTATAAGTTGGTGAAAAAACAAGCTGTGAAGACCTTGTATTTTTTAATGTTTGTTTTACTAGATTATAAAGAGCTTCTTTATTTGGCCTTTGTTCTCCAATATAGGCATGTATTATAGCACCAGATTCAATCATATCATGGAATTTGCTTTGTCCTACAACTCTATCAATTATTCCTATGTCTGCATTAGCAGCAAAATGCACTGAGTTTGTATAATAAGGATTTTTTTCAGTTCCTGCAATAACATTTCTAGCTATTTCAAATTTATTTCTATCAAGTATAGCAAGTCTTCGTGTTGTTGACTCTGCAGGAGTTTCCTCAATTGTAAACTTTAAACCCGTTTTTCTTTTAAATTCTTGTATTTTTTTATACATAAAAGCAATTATTTTTAATCCAATTTCATATGCCTCTTCACTATCATGCAATTCTTTACCTGTTAATACTCTTATAGCCTCATTCAACCCAATATTACCAATTATATAAGTTGCTTTTTTTAAATCAATATATGGGGTCCCATCATCACTATTTTTTCCTAAATTCCTCATAGGACTTCCATCTGTTTCTAATAAGTTTTGCATGAAAAGGGCCCTTTGTTTATGGGCGTTTAATGCAAACTCCATTGCTTTTTCAATTTCCTTGCAGGTTCCTTCAAAATCTTTTCCAAGATAAGCAGCCTGAGCAAGATTAATTGTTACATTTTGAAACCCACAAAATCTTAGTTTTTCAGGATATTTTAACATTGAATTATCTTCAACTTTTTCTCTTAGTCTACAGCACTGAGCTAGCACAGCCCCATTTCCTCTATCAAACATAAAATAAATAGACCCATTTTCAGCAGAAACTTGTATTGCAAATTCCAAAAGCTCTTTTTGTTTTGGATCTTCAAAAGAATCTTCATCAACATGCAAATCACATTTTGGAAAATGAAAAGGCCTTCCATCCTTATCTCCTTTTCTCCAGACTTCAAGAAGTGCCTTTGAAAATTTTTGTGAAGTAATTTCAAGATCACCATAAGTTATAATATGTCCTTTTGCAAGTTCTCTTTCTAATTGAGAATCATCAGCATCTCCATTATTTGAATCAGAAGGATTTTCTGTTTTTATTCTTGGAGCTTCTTCAATCATCTCTACACTACCATCAGTTTTCATAACCATATATTTTCCTCCAGGACCAATAGCAGGAACATTTTTCAAATAATGAGGAACTCCAGTATGTATATTAAAATCTATAAATAAAGTTTGACCTCCTCTTGAAAATGCATTTTGTGAACTAGCAAATATTAAATTTTGTGCAACTTGATCAAATTCTTTTTGAGAAACTTCCCGTAGCTCTTTTCTCTCACTTTCTATTCTAAAGTAATTTTCAGCTTCTTTATTCTCACTAAATACTTTTTGTTCAATTAAGCTTTGATAATCCCTTTTTTCAATATTCATCTTTTTACCATTAAATCTTCCTAGAATTATATCTACAGGCCTGTTAAGCAATGGAGCATAAAGTATATTTAGAAAACCAAAACCTAATGCTCCAGCATAATGTGCTTGCATAGATGCAAGAAAGGTTTGCACATGTTGGTTGAGAACTGCTGCAGAATTTGGAGGATTTGATTTAGACTCTAAATTTTCAAGAATTTTTCCAAGCCCATATTTTTTTAAATATTCTAATGAATGAGAAGAGCAATAAACACGAGTTGGATAACCAAGATCATGAATATGAATTTTACCATTAAGATGAGCATTTTTTACTTCTTCACTAAAAATATTTGATAATGCCCATGGTTTCTGGATTCTTTCAGCAATCTCTAAATTTACAGCTTCTGGATTATTACATGCAATATTACTATTCTCTGAACTTCTGCTAAAAACTATTTTTAAAAAATCTTGGCTTGGAAGCCCTAATAATGCTTGTTTTTTTCTCTGTGATTCTAAACCTTCTTCTCTTAAAATCATGTCCACTAAAATTCTAATATCTGTGGTCTGAAATCTTTTTATTCCTCCTCTTTTGTATAAACCTACAATACTATTTTCTACTTTTTTTGCTATTTTTTCTGCATATCTATGAGAAAGTTTTCCTTCTTCTTTTAATTGTGTAATTATTTTTTCTCTATCCC
>CAZJPU010000065.1:0-7461 GCA_964548105.1 Candidatus Woesearchaeota archaeon
AAAGCTTAGCGTTAATAGTTCATTCTATGACGACCAAGGCGACCCATATGCGGTACAATTGGTTGTCTTATTTGTGTCATTTTATTATGTTTATTCTATCATATGTGTGTTTAAAAAGTTTGATATTTGATTGAAATAATGGGTATTTTCTATAAAAATCAAAAATGGATTCGATCTGTTGGACAGAGGTTTATAGATGATGAAAGGCGTGCTGAGGGATTTACAGTTGTTTCTGATTCTGATAGGTTTGATAATGCCAGTGATTATGTGAGGCAAAATATGGTTCCATGTGAAGATTTGAAGCAGGTAGGGGGTAAATATGAATCTCAACCAGTAATACATACTTTTGTGGGAATGGAAGGTCCTGTAATTGAAATTTATCAAGGAGATCATGGATGTATGGATGTAAGACTTTACTGTTCAAAAAAAGGAGAAAGAGCATTTTTAATAGAATGTCTTTATCAGAATATGGAACAATTACGAATTTTTTCAAGGGCAAGTGAATTAAATTTAGAAGATAGGGCTGAAGAGTAAAAGCAGAAGAAGGGAAGGTTAAAAGGTTTTTGGATTAGGTTTTTAAGTAAATAATCTAATGATTTTTTCAGAAACAAAATCATAAAATATAAAAGCATTCTTTTAATTATATTTGTAAGATATTATCGGAAGAGTTTTAACATGAAAGAAAAAACAATTAATGAGATAAATGAAATTTATGATATTGAAATAGAAAGAATAGTTAAAGTTATAAAAAAGGAAAAAAAGGAAAAAATACTTTTGCAATTTCCAGATGGGATGAAACCTTATTCTCAGGTAATTTCTAGGGAAATTGAAGAAAAAACAGGTTGTCAGATTATTATTTGGCTTGAAAGCTGTTTTGGTGCTTGTGATATTCCAATAGAAGTTGAAAAGTTAGGAATAGATTTAATTGTACAATTTGGGCATACTAAGTGGAATTATGATAAATAAAATAGATATATTCACCTTATTGATTAAGTTTAAAAATAATAAAGATTCTTGGTTTCTAGAGATTATTAAAAATGATTAAAACTTTAGATTTATTTAAGGGTTCATTTGGGGGTTCATTTAGAGATTTATTTAAGGGTTATAGGGGGCAAGAAATTGATAGGTTGTCTTCTCTTCCTGGTTTTGACGATATCTCTTCTTCTGAAATTTCTGAAATTGTAGAGGCAGAAATGAGGGCAATTCCTATTGCTATATCTGAAAGATGGTTTGGAAAATCTGCTAGTAATCTAAGAATTCCTATAAATCAAAAAAGAAAATTTTTTCTTGAGAGTTATTTTCCTAGTTGGAGGGGGGGATTTGTAAAAGGATTTATATTTAATAGGAGACAAAAAAGACCTTATAAAAGCGGACATTTTCATAGGGAGTGCCAATATCCTTATTCTGAGGATTATAAGATTGCTCAAAGTATTGCCTTACAAGAAGCTTACAAAGAACATCAATGGTTTTTAGGGCAAAAGCAAGAAGATTCTAGTGAAACTATTTCTTTTGATGAAGTTATGGAAGATTTTAACAAACATCATATATTTCCATGGGCATCTGGTTTTAGAATCGGTTATTGTGGAAAAAGTTGTGTTGATCGATTTGATTGTGAGATAGGAAAAAAGTATGTACAAATTAAAGATTAAATCCATCCCATGAATAAAGAAAAAATCATTCCAATTCCAAGTAATAAGATTATTATTCCTGCAATTAAGTGAAGTATTTTTAGTTTTCTAGTTCTCCATTCTTCTGCTTTTTTTGTATCTGTAATACCAAAAAAGATTCCAAGAGTGATTAATATCATTGGAGAAATAAAGATTAGATTATAAATTAAAAGTAGAAAAATAGCCTGGTTTTTTGTAGTAATATTTGCAAGCAATCCTAAAATAACTATATATGGTCCTGAAGTGCAAGGTAATAAGAAAAGGCTTATTATAAATCCTATGAGGAATGCTCCTGGAATTGAGGTAACTCCTTTTAAGAAAAGTTTCATTCTTGGACGCCATTTTCTAGGAACTTCCATTACAAACCATTTCCCATACCAGAGATAATCTTTTAGATTAAATATTCCAATAATTATTGCTAGAATTGCAACGACCATATAGAAAGTATGTGTTAATCCAGAAGCATTAAGGGCAGTGTATAAACCAAGACCCATTAGAAAATAAGATATAAATATAGAAAGTGAAAAAGCTAAACCTGAATATAATGCTTTTTTTCTGTTACTTGATGCTAATATTGTTGTTATAAGAATTATTAAAACTGCAAAAGCACAAGGATTTATAGCATCTACTATTGCTGCAGATATAACTGCAAAGATGGTAATGTCTTTAAATTTGAATCCATTTTCTTTTATTTTATCTAAAGGATTTTCACAAAGATTTTGTTTGCAATATCCTATTTCATTTAAAATTTCTTGCTCAATTTTTTTACTAAATCCAATAAAGAATTTTTGACCTATAAATGTTGTTGGAATTTTGTTTATTTCAGTATTATAGGCTCTTGAAACTTTTTCAAATAATTCTCTGTTTTCATCATTAAAATAAATTTCATGTTCTTCAATAATTATATTGGGGTCATTTTTTTGTTCTTCTAAAAACCCATGAAGGGCAGCACAATGTGGGCATCCTTGGCCATAAAAAACAATTATATTAGTTTGGTTTTCTTTTGGAAGATTTATAGAGGATTCTGTTGTTTGTGCTAAAATAGGAGGAGTAATCAGGATTAAGGTTAAGATTAATAGGATGATTATTGGGTTTATTTTTTTGTTCATTTTTATTTAACTAATTCCTCTTTTAATTCTTTTTTTAATGTAATTGTGTTGTTTTTCCCTTTTTTTTCAACATCAACAATTCTTTTATCAATGAGTTTTTTTAATATTCTATGTGATTTAATTTTTCCAAATGTTTTTGATATTTCGCTTTGAGAGATTTTTCCTTTATTTTTTATAATTGTATCTAAAACTTTTTTTTCATCAGTATCTAAAATTCTATAGATAATGTCTATGTTCTTGTTAATAATATCTTCTTTTGCGTTAATTCTAAGTGAGAATAAGTAGTATAATAAGCAAGCAACGAAAATAATTGCTAGCATGATAAAAATTATTATAAAATTTTGTGAAACCATATTTGGACAACCACAAGATTTTATCTGAAATCTATCTCCTAATAGTAAACTTAGAAAAACTACTAATAATATAAATGCAAGTGCTCCTATGGATAAAACTATCTCTCGTTTTTTCATATAAAACTAAAATTTTATTTATTTATAAACTTTTCCATAGTTTATTTTTATAATAATCATTGTTTCCAAAAAGTGAAACTAATTTTTTTATAAATTTTTTAGGGTATTTATAGTTTCTATAAAGTGAAACTAAGTTTTTTATAATTTTTTTCTATCTCCTTAATGTTCTTTATTTTAAACAAATGGCTATTGCATTTGCAGTCTGAACAACCAAAATTATTTATTGATTCCCCTAATTTTGAAATTTTTTTAGCAATTATGCATTCTTCTTTTTTATTAGACTCTTTGTAAAAAACTTTGGTTATTTGGGTATTTTTATTGGTAGTAAGATAATCAACATGCCAATGTTTTTTCTTTTTTCTTTTGAGATGTCTTTGTATTCTTTTTTCTAAATTATTTAGTGCAGAACCAATATAAATATAATTTCCTTTATTGAAATTTATTATTCCAAGACCTTCAACCTTTATTCTTATGGAATTTTTGATATTTATTAAGAGGCAGTAAGTTCCTTTCATTTTTGTTTTACGATTTGAAAATCTTGTTTAAGGGTTTCTAGCATGTTGCTATTATAAGTTGCAACAGCAGGGTGATATAATGGGATTATTTTTATAACTCCGGTTAAAGTTTGCACATTAAAAATTTTGCCGTGAATTTTACTTATGCCCTGAATT
Organism: Candidatus Woesearchaeota archaeon; assembly: GCA_964548105.1. GTDB lineage: Archaea > Nanobdellota > Nanobdellia > Pacearchaeales > GW2011-AR1 > ARS1285. The sequence goes on from CAZJPU010000065.1 coordinate 3,918, forward strand.
TTTTCTTTTATGTTAAATCTTTTTAATATGTAAGAAGTAGCAAAATTTCCTAAACAACATATTATTTTTGGATTAATTATCTCTATTTGTTTATTTAAATATGAGGAACAAACTTTTATTTCTTCTTCTGTAGGATTTCTGTTTTCAGGAGGGCGACATTTTAATATATTAGTAATATAAATCTCTTCTCTTTTTAGGTCAATAGAATTTAAGAGTTCATCAAAAATTTTTCCCGCATTGCCAACAAAAGGTTTTCCTTGTTTGTCTTCGTTATAACCTGGGGCTTCTCCAATAAATATTATATCAGTATCTGGAGAACCTTCTCCAATTACAGAATTTGTTATTGTTTTATATAATTCACATTTTTTACAAATTAAAATTTGTTGCTTCAATTCTTTTATTTTTTCTTCTTTAGACATTTTTAGTTATATTCTAGTTGTTTGTATTTAAAAATTTGGGAAAGTTGATGTTATCCTGATTTTTTTAGCAGTTACATTCTCTTTTTCCAAATATAGCAGTTCCTATTCTAACCATATTTGAACCTTCTTCTATTGCTACCTTGTAAGAATTTGACATTCCCATCGATAGCGTTTTCATGTTGACTCTTGGTAACTTAAGAGCTTTAATTCTTTCAAATATCTCTTTTGTTTTTCTAAAATATTTTCTGCTGTCTTCAGGGTTTCCAAAACGAGGGCCCATGGTCATTAGGCCTTCTAAACTTAAATGGTCTAATCCTACAATTTTCCTAGCCAGACCTTCAATAATCTTGTATTCTGGTTTTACACCAGCCTTTGCCATTTCACTGCTAATATTTACTTCTATATAGATAGGAATTATATTTTTGCCAGCTACTTCTACTCTGTTATTTATAGCTTGAGCTTTTTCATAAGAGTCAACAGTTTCTATAACATCAAAAATTGGAAGTGCTTTGTTTATCTTATTTTTTTGCAAATGTCCTATCATATGCCATCTTAACCTTTTAGCATATTCCCCTAATTCTTTGTATGCCTGCTGTGCTTCTTGTACATAGTTCTGTCCAATATCAGTTGCACCGGCTGCTATAATTTCTAAGATTTCTTCTTTGGTTCTTGTTTTAGCTGCAACAACGATTGTTACATTGTCTGGAATTTCTTTTTTAATTTTTTTATAATTTTCTGTTATGCTCATTCTTTTTCTCAATTGTTTATTTATTTAAATGTATGAATAAAAACTAGAGTTATCCTTCCCTATTTCAGAGTGTCACTTAATGTTTCTTTTTTTAGTAATCAAAATTATTTCTATTAGTAATTATTATAAAAAAGAAGGTTAGGTGTAACTCTTTTGAAACCTTAATTGTGGTTAGAACTTCCTCAAATTAAATAAATGTTTGCTTTTGTTGATATCTATTCCATTAAGATAATACAATTCATTTTTCAACTTCTTTATTTATAAATATTATTATCTTTTTAAATATTTCTTCATATTCAGGATTTATTTCAATAACTGGTTTCATTTCTATTGTTGACTTAACAAAATCTCTTTTATAAGGGATTTTGCCAATAATTGAGATGTTATTATTTTTTGCAAAATTTTCTATTTTTAAGCAAAACTTATTTGCAAGGTCGGATTTGTTAATAACAATTCCATGTTTAATTTTAAAATGTTGTGCTAAATATATCACTCTTTTTAAATCATGTAATGCTGAAGGTGTTGGTTCTGTAACAGCAACTATATAATCTGTTCCAACTAAAGAAGCAATAACAGGACATCCAATTCCTGCAGCAGAATCAATTATCATAATTTCAGAATTTAATTCTTTATTAATTTCATCAGATTTTTCTCTTACTGCAGCTACAATTTCTCCAGAAGCAAGTTCTCCTAGTTTAAGTTCTCCGATAATTAAATTTATATTATAATTTTTACCTGTATAGATTGTTCCTATTTGTTTTTTTGTCATTGATATTGCATTATTTGGGCATGCAACCATACAAGCTTTGCAACCTATGCAAACATCCTTTACAAAAGCAGGATATTTACCTTCAACAAAAACAATTGAATTCTGTTTGCAAACAGAAGCACATTTCCCGCATTTATTACATTTTTTAAAATCCCATTTTGGTATTGGCTGATAAACATTGGAATATTTTTTTCTTTTTACAGAAAGCAGTAAATGGTCATTAGGACATTCTACATCTGCATCAACTAGCATTGTTTTTTTATATTTAGCAAATTCTACTGCTAGAGAAGTTGCTACTGTTGATTTTCCTGTTCCGCCTTTTCCGCCTGTAACTGCAATTTTCATTTTTTAATTTTACCCCTTTCAATTATTACACAAATACCATACAAAACCTTAATGCCCTTATTTTTACAATAATCTATAGATTTTTTTGATTCAGAACCAGGTTGCATCCAGACTTTATTAATCCCTAATCTTTTACATTCCCTAACAATTTCTTCAGTTACATTCGGTGGAACTACAATGTTAACAACATCTGGTTTTTCAGGAAGATTTTCTAATCCTATATAACATCTATCTTCTAAAACCTTATCTGTATTTGGGTTTATTGGATAAACTTTATAACCAGTATCTTTTAAATTTCTATATACTTTATACCCATATTTTTCATGATTTTTTGAAACACCAATAACTGCAAAAACATTTTTTTTATCTAAAAATTCATCAATAAATCCTTTATTATCTTTAGATTTCATTTTATTCATTACCATCATCTTTTTTAATTCCATAACCATTTCCTTTTTTAGGATTACAAAAGTTTTCCCTTTGTTTAAATTCGCCTTTAAAAAAATTATTGATCATATCATCTACTTTTTCTTGTACTCCTGTAATTAGTTTGATTCCAAATTGTTCAAAAAGTTCTTGGGCCCTAAATCCTGCTCCTCCCGTTATAATATAATCTATTTCTTGTTATTTAAAATATTTTGGGAGAAAACCTGTTGCATGTCCTGGATTTTCAATTATTTTTTGTCTTTAATTTTGTTGTCTTCAATTTTTATAATAGTAAAATTTGGACATCTACCAAAATGTTCTGAAACTTCTTCTGAATCTGTTGATATTGCTAGGTTCATTTTTTTAATTTTTATTTATTCTTTACAATAAGGACATAAACTTTTACTTGGAGTTCCTTTAATGTTTTTTTTGTAAAGTTCTGCATGTTCTTTAGAGCAAAATGGTTGAAGACGAGCTTCTTTAAACTCAGGAATTTTTACTCTTTCCCATATTTCATCTCCTTTGTTTATTTTTCCCCTACAATACGCACATTTTTTTTTGAATAAACCCATGTTTTTTTACTTGAATTTTATTAAATATTTTTTTGTTCTTAATTTAGTTTTTTGATTCATTTTGAGTTGTATTTATTAATTGGTAAGTAGTAGGGGCAGGCGTAAGTTTTGGAGGGGTGGCAATCTGTAAACTTTCAAATTCATTTAAAGAAAGACAAATCCTACAACCCGTGTATATCTCTTTATCTACCTCTGGCATTTTTATTTTTTAAATTTATTTTAATTGAGCTTCATTATAATTTTATTTTTTTTCACTATCATGTTT
>CAZJPU010000066.1:0-7347 GCA_964548105.1 Candidatus Woesearchaeota archaeon
TGAAGATATAAGAGGAGCTGATAAACTCTACAAACTAAAAATTGATCTTGGTACTGAAACAAGAACACTTGTGGCAGGTTTAAAAACTAATTATACAAGAGAAGAACTTGAAGGGAAAAAATGCATTGTATTCACAAATCTTGAACCAAGAACTATTAAAGGCATTGAAAGTAAAGGCATGATTCTTGCAGCAGTTAATGATGATCAAAGCCAGATAAAACTTCTCCAAGCAGAAGGTGTTGTCGAACTAGGAGATACTATTAGTTAAAACAAATAGTAATAAAAACTTCTGATACATAATTCTAAAAATATATATAAATACTTAAAAATAAGAAAAATTTAGTAAACCAAATGGCAGGCAAAAGTCATAAATTAATAACAATTCCAGGAGATGGAATCGGTCAAGAAATTGTTCCAGAAGCACTTAAAGTTCTTTTTACAATAGGTAAAGTAGATGGAATCGATTTTGAGGTAATACCTGCAGAAATGGGGGGAGTAGCATATGACAAAGCTATTGCAGAAATGTCTCAAAGAGAAATTTCAGGCATTGATGACTGGGATGATGATAAAAAAACAAGATTAACACTACCTCAAAGAACATTAGAGGCTATGGATTATGCAAGAGATAATAATGGAGCTGTTTTATTTGGAGCTGTTGGAAGATCTGACTTACCTAAAAGAACAGCAGAACTTGCTCTTCTTGCAATGAGAAAAAGATATGGCGTTGTTAATAACAGGCCTTTTATTATTGATCCAACACTTGCTCATAATTCTATTTTATTTAGAGATCCTGTAGATGTTCCTGGTTTTCAAATAGTTAGTCCTGAAGAATCTTTATTTGGTGGGATTCAAGGAGGCAATGGTTATGATGAACACTGGACACGAAAACAATTCACAAGATCTAAACTAGAAAGAACAATAAAAAGTGCTTTTGAACTAGCAAAAGGCACAAAAAGACAAATAATGTGTGCTTCTAAATTTAATGTACTTATTTCTGAAAAATTATTAAGTGATGTTTTTGAACAAGTTGCAAAAGAATATGAGGGACAAGTAAAATTAAATCCTCATACAATATGGAAAGATTCTAGAGGAGTGAGTAGAAAATTCTTAGAGCAATACAATAAATCTGAAATTATAGATATGTTCATAAATAATAAAATACCAACTGGCCAACTCATTATCGATAATGCAGGAATGCAAATTGCTTCTTATCCTGAAAGATATGCAAACACAGTTGTTATTGCAGATGCTATGTTTGGAGATTTTTTACAAACAATTGTTAATGTTGTTAGTGGGGGGAAATCAGTTAATCAAGATGCTTTAAAAGAAATAAAAGAAAAAGGAATAAATAGAACTTTTATTAGAGAACTTTGCGGAGGATTATATTTTGGTCCAAAAAGTTGTCCTGGAAAAGATCCTGCATTTGATACCCTACACTATGATAGACCAACACTTGAAAATCTAGCAACTGTTGCACAAAGAGTTAATAAACAACAAGGATTTAGTAAGATTGATTCTTTAGTTGTCCAAGGAATTCCTACTTTTGAATTTTGGAAAGATGTATTAAATACTCATGCTAGGGAAAATCAATATAATCTAATCCACTCTAATATAAAAGAAGGTGTTGAGAGATTATTAACAGATCCTGCTTCTTTAGGAACAGTTATTGCAAGTAATATGATGGGAGATATTTACACAGATTTATCTGCAGCAGTTATTGGAAAATCATTAGGAATAATGCCTTCATCAGCAGTTAACTCAGATGGTTTTGGAATTTATGAACAAATTGCAGGAAGTGCACCAGATATTGCCGGAACAAATACTGCAAATCCTATTGCAGAAATAAGAAGTGCAGCAATGATGCTTGAAGATTTAGGATATAAAGAGAGTGCTCAAAAAGTATACTCTGCAATAGATAAAGCATTAAAAGTAGTAAGAACTAATGATATAATGGAACCAGGATATAGGCAAGTATCAACAACTCAAATGGGTAAAACAATTCGTGATTTCATAAGAGAGTCTGCTTAAAATGCCACAAACAATAACTGAAAAAATATTAGCAAGGGCTTCTGGTAGAAACAATGTTGAACCAGGACAAATAATATGGGCAAATATAAATGTATTAATGATGCATGATATAACTTCTAGTAATGCTATTAAACTTCTAAAAAACGAATTTGGAAATAAAATAGCAGATGGATTAAAGGTTGTTGTTACTCCAGACCATTATGTTCCTGCAAAAGATATTCAATCTGCCGAACTTTATAAAGAATTAAAAGAATTTGTTAATGAACAAATAGCTCTAGGAGCAGATATTGTTCCTTATATGCTTGAAGGAGGAGATTATGGTGTTTGTCATGTTATGCTTCCTGAAAAAGGACATGTTGTACCTGGACAAGTTTTAATTGGAGGAGATTCACATACTTGTACTTACGGAGCTCTAGGAGCATTTTCAACAGGAATTGGAACAACAGAAGCAGGAAATGTTTTAGCAACAGGAAATTTATGGTTTAGAGTTCCAGAAACTTATAAATTTGAAGTTACTGGAAAAATGCCTTCAAATGTTATGGCTAAAGATTTATTTTTAAGAGTTGTTGGAGATATTGGTGTTGATGGAGCATTATATCAAGCAATGGAATGGACAGGAGACACTATAAGAAATATGTCAATGGATGAAAGAATGACCTTAACAAATATGGCTATTGAAGCAGGAGCAAAATCTGGAATTATTGAACCTGATGAAATTACATACAAATATATTAATGAAAGAGGAATAATTAAACAAGGTGAAGGTGTTGCATTTGGAGAATATTTTGAACAATTACAAAGCGACCGTCACGCTCAATATGCTTCTACAAAAAGAATTAATGCATCTGGTTTAGAACCTTTAGTTGCTAAACCCCACTTACCTTCTAATGTAGTTCCTGCTTCAGAATTAGGAGATACAAAAATTGATCAAGCATATATTGGAAGTTGCACTGGTGGAAAATGGGAAGATTTTGTAGCTGCTGCTGAAGTATTAAAAGGAAATAAAATTGCTAAAGGAGTTAGATTATTGGTAGTTCCATCAACAACAGATAATCAAAGAAGAATGGTTAGAGAAGGATTATATGAAACATTCATGGATGCAGGAGCAGTTTTTTCTGCACCAACTTGTGGAGCTTGTTTAGGAGGATATATGGGAGTATTATCCCAAGGAGAAGTTGCAATAAGTTCAACAAATAGAAATTTTAGAGGAAGAATGGGAGATCCTGAATCTCTTGTTTATCTTGCTAGTCCAAAAACTGTTGCTGCAAGTGCGCTTGCAGGACATATTATAGGAGCAGAAAAATGAGTAACAATGTAATTAAAGGAAGAGCTTATGTTGTAGGAGAAGATATTGATACAGATGTAATTATTCCTGCAAGATATTTAAATACCATGGACCCTGCTGTTTTAAGACAACACGCTATGGAGGGCTTAGATCCAGAAACAAATCCAATTTCTTTTTTAGATAAAAAGGGGGTTTGTGATTATGGAATTATTGTAGCTGGAAAAAATTTTGGTTGTGGAAGTAGTAGGGAACACGCTCCAATTGCATTAAGTGCAGCAGGAATTCAAGCTGTTGTTGCTCCATCATTTGCTAGAATTTATTATAGAAATTCTGTTAATGGAGGAATTATATTACCTTTAGAATCTACAGAAGACCTAACTCACCGTGTTAAAACAGGTGATGAAATTGAAATACAACTTGCAGGAAACCCAATATTACAAATTGATAAAGTAGTTAGTGGATTAGGACGACCATATTCTCTTAAACCTTTTGATCGTCCTGTTCAAGATATAATTGAAGGAGGAGGATTAACTGCCTATAATAAAACAAGATTAGGTTTATAAAAAAATATAAAGAATAATCTTCTCAACAAAGACAATAATCAATAAATCAATTTTTTTAATAAAACTATTATTTCTTCAAAATCATTTTTATTTTTTTTATAAAATTCCATAGGAATATCTTCCCCATAATAATTTAATCTGTTTCTAAAAAAAGACATTTGAGAAATTAAATAAGCTTCTCTCTCAAACTCAGGGTTTTCATTATAAAAATAAGTCATGAGACATTGATGATTCTTAGATCTCAATCCTTTCTTTAACAAGTATGCCACAAGTAATTCCTTGATTACTTCATAATAATCTTCAACAACAAAAGATACATTTTCTAAATCAATATCTGTTTTTCTTGCCCTCTCTAAACGCTGAAAAGCTTTTTTTACTATAGAATCAATCCTTTCTTTATCAATCTCAACTTCTTTTATGAATTTCTCTTTACAAAAATTCCAATCCATTAAATCAATCATTTTATTTTTAAATAACCTCCTAATTTTATCCCATTTATAATATTATTATAAAGATTTTTATGCAATTTATTTATATCTGCTTCAATAAATAATTGCATATTATGTTTTAACAGCTGTTCATATTTTTTGAGATCAATGTTTTTTTTAATAGTAGTTTCAATAAATATATCAATATCGCTTTCACAATCATATTCTCCTTTTCTAACACTTCCAAAAACAATTATTAAAGACGGGTTTAACTCTTTTTTTAAAAAATCTATTAATCCTGATTCATACATTTTATCCAAGATTAAGAAAGTTTTTTTAAATTTATAGTAACCACTAATGATTGCTTTGTTTTCTTTATCTATCAAATTTTCATTTCTTAATTTTTCCAAATATCTCTGTATAGTAGAAGTAGGAACTTTTGTTTTTCTTGCAATTTCTCTTACTGTAAATCTTTGATTAGGATATTCAAAAAAAAGTTCTAAAACTTTGTACCATTTTTGGTTATTTTGTGCCATTTTATGTACTTAAGTGCCATTTTTGGTATATAAACCTTTTGAGTTTTAGAATATCTAGAATAACAGAGTTTAACCATTGAATATATATTAAAAAAATAAAGATCCAACATCCTTAAAACCAAACCTTTCTAAATCTTTTTAAAAAGTATCTCACTTTTCTTAACTTTCTTAACACTTATGGGCTTTTTTATATTATCATACTTAATCTCAAACCCTAGTTGCTTTGCAATTTTTTCACAACTCTCTGGAATAAAAGGCCATAACAAAATAGTAATTACTTTAATACTATCAACCAACTCATACAAAACCTTCTTATCCTTACTCTCCCAAGGCTTTTTCTCCTGAACATATTCATTACAAACATCAATAAATGCAAAAATTTCATTCAATGCTTTATCAAGTTCATAATTTTCCATTAGTTTTTCAATTTCTTTAAGCTTAAGTTTTTTCAACAACTTATTATTTGTTTTTTCTAAACCATTTTTTTCAGCAAGAGTTGTAACTCTTGAAATAAGATTCCCTAACTTATTTGCAAGTTCATTATTATGTCTTTCAATTAATATTTCTTCTGAAAAATCACCATCATCTCCAAAAGGAGTTGTCCTCATAAGAACATATCTTAAACTATCAGCACTATATTTTTCTAATAAATCAATTGGAGAAATAACATTTCCCAAAGATTTACTCATTTTTTTCCCATCTACAGTTAGAAATCCATGAACTATAACTTGTTTTGGTAAAGGCAAACCAGCACTTAATAACATTCCTGGCCAAATTCCGGTATGAAACCTCAGCATATCTTTACCAACAACATGAATATCCGCAGGCCAGTATTTTTTATATTTTTCATCAGGATATCCTATTCCTGTTAAATAATTTGTAAGAGCATCACACCAAACATACATAACTTGCGCATCATCTTCAGGAACAAGAATTCCCCAAGGTAGATGTTTTTTATCTCTTGAAAAACTAACATCTGTTAATCCATCTTTAATTAATGAAAGAAAATCATTTTTCCATTTTTCAGGGCTAATCTTTAACTTTTCAGTTTTAATCAATTTCTTAATTTTATCAGAATATTTAGATAATTTAAAAAAATAATTTTCTTCTAATAAATGTTGTATTTCTAAATTAGGATGATTGGGACATTTACCCTCAACTAATTCTTTTTCGGTTATAAATCTCTCACAACCATTACAATAAGGCCCTTCATAATTTTTCTTATAAATATCTCCTTTTTCAACAAGAATTTTCCATATTTTAATAACACCTGGCCAATGGACTTTTTTATCAGTAGTTCTAATAAAATAATTATTAGAAATATTAAGTTTTTTAGTTAATTCTTTAAATTTTTCTGCATTTTTATCAACAAATTTTTGGGGAGATAATCCTTCTGCCTTAGCAGTCTGATAATTTTTAGTCCCATGTTCATCTGTCCCTGTTAAAAAAAATACGTCTTCTCCTTGAAGCTGATGCTGCCTACTTATAACATCTGCCTGAACTATTTCTAATGCAAACCCGATATGTGGAGCAGCATTTGCATAAGGAATTGTTGTTGTAATATAAAAATTTTTTCTTACCATAAAGTAAATTAAATCCCATGCTTTTTAATTCTTTTCATAACATTATCCTCTGCATTCAATAGATCATTATATCTCTTTTTATGTTTGATATAAGGCTTTAAAAATTTGAATAACTCTAGTAAACTCTTTTTGCTATTAACAAAAACACCCCAACAATCCCCATTATGTTTTCTATTTTTATAAATCCCTTTTTTACTCGCAAGATTAAACCTTGCATTTATTCCTAAAGAATTTAATTTATGGCATATCTTAAAAAGAAGGTTTTTGTCATAAGTCCTTATTCTAAATTTTGCCCTACCTTGAGAAATACAAATATTCCCCTCTGCATCAGTATACCCTCCTAGAAAAGCAAAAAAATAATCATCATTCTCTAAAATCCATAAAGAAATATCATCTTCTTTTGGAAGTAGAAATTTGAAAGATTTATGTAAATGAATAAGGACACTATATGTATCACCATATTTCTTATACCAAAAATGTCCATAGCCACCATATATTTTTTTCATAAGATTAAATTGATCAGATTTAGTAGTACTTGATCCAACTTTGATAATAGAAGAACTATTTGAATCTCTTCTTACATGTAAATCTCCTAACCTAAACCCAATCATATAGGCCTTCATTATAAAATCTCCGTCAAATTTCATTTTCTGATAAAGAGTATTTGACTTAAATTTATCCCTTCTATCTAAATTATATTTTTTCATTTTGTCTAATATAATCGAAAGAGAACAATTATACAACTCAGCTATTTTTGATAAAGATAATTTTTTATTAAAATATAATTCTTTTAATTTTTCTTTAGAAATATTCACAATTTTTTTAGGTCTTGTTGGAATTTTAAGTTCTTTTAATTTATAATAAACACAACAAGAGCTAATTCCTAATTCTTTAGCAATTTTGTAGGTTGACATCTCTTCATTA
>CAZJPU010000067.1:0-7331 GCA_964548105.1 Candidatus Woesearchaeota archaeon
TTTGCCTTGTTGTTTTACATCTACTATCGAACAATATTTTAAAGATATAAGTGCATGACTAAGTTTTGATTGTTCAACTTTTAATTTATCTGCTAACTCTAAAACAGGCATATCTTTTTCTTTTAAAGCAGATATAATTTCAATTTTTAAAGGATTTGCAAGATTTCCAAAAAACATATAATACTTATTCATTTTAGATTTTTAATAGTTGTATGATTTTTAATACATATGAAACAAAATTCATATGTTTATAAAGGTTTCCATATTTAAAGATAATTAAAAAAAGCATATAAAATAAAAAAATCTGAAAGATTAAAAAATTAGAAACTATTAACTTATTGCATCAACAGGGCAAACATCTATAGCTTCTTTTACACAATCTTCTGTTGAACCTTCTTGACCTTCCTTTACATGGACTTTTCCATCTTTTAAATCAAAAACATTCTCACACACTGCAGTACATGATCCACATCCAATACATTTTTCTTGATCAACTGATACCATTTTTCCTCCTTCTAATCACATTTAAATTTATTATTTATTTTAAATATTATTATAATTAACACCCAGAAATTTCTAATAAATTCTCAATTGTTAATTCTCCAGTAATTATTTTATCATTGATTATCCAAGTTGGGAAAAACATTATTCCATGATATTCACAAAACTCTTTGTTTCTTTCACAATTCATTATCTCTAAATTAGGAAGATAAGGGATTATTTCATTATTCTTTAATGCCTCATTAGAATTTTCTGTTTCAATATAAAATTTAATCTCTTGTTCTTCTAAACAAGCTGTAAAGTCAGAATTTACAGAATCCTTATTTACTTGATTAGAAACAGCATAACCTGTAAGTTTGGTTATAGTACTACTAATCAGGTAAAGCCCAATAACTAAAATTATAGCAATTCCAACAGTAATTAATACCTTATGACTTGGTTCTATTTTCATGATATTCTAAACCTCAGAATACTTTTAAATGTTATGATTTTTAAGACTTAAATAATAAGATTTATAAACTATTAATCATAAATAACAGTATGTTAGCATGGATTTGGGTTATAATTGTATTAGTTGTTTTATTAATAGCCATTGCTATTTATTATTATAATAGATTTGTTGTTCTTGAAAATAGAATTAATAATAGTTCTGCACAAATTGATGTGCAGTTAAAAAAACGTGCAGATTTAGTTCCTAGTCTTGTAAAAGTTGTAAAATCTTATGCAAAGTTTGAAAAAGATGTTTTAACAGAAGTAACAAAAGCAAGAACAGCAATGATGGGAGGGAAAACTCTTCAAGATCGTGCAAAAGCAGGAAACCAATTACAAGATGCTCTAAAATCTATATTCGCTGTTGCTGAAAATTATCCTCAATTAAAAGCAAATGAAAACTTTTTACATTTGCAAACAGAGTTATCAGCAATAGAAGACAAAGTAGCTTACGCAAGACAGTTTTACAATGATTCAATATTAGGTCTTGAAAATGCATCTCAGAGATTTCCAGGAGTTTTATTTTTCAAGCTTTATGGAAGGCAGAAAAAAGATTATTTAAAGATTCCAGAAAGTGCAAAGGAAATGCCTAAAATAGACCTATAATTTTTTCTTAATTTTTTCTTAAAATAATTCAAAAACAACAAGCTTAAAAATCCTTTTTTCTTCTTTTCTTTATGGAAAGGATTTCATTTCATGACCAAATTTCTAGAAATAAATTAAAATCAGTTTTTTTAATGATAATTATTTTTATAGTTTTTATTATTCTTGGGACAGTTATTGGATTAATTCTTGGAATGGATTATTTTTTTATAATAATGATTTTCGCAATTATCATCTCAATGATATATTTAGTGGTAGGTTATTATAATTCTGATAAAATTGCTCTTGCATCAGTAAAAGCAAAACCAGCTTCTCAACATGAATTTCCACAGTTTCATCATTCTGTAGAAGGACTTTGCCTTGCATCTGGATTACCTAAACCAAGACTGTATGTTATGGAAGACCCTCAAATTAATGCTTTTGCTTCAGGAAGAGATCCAGAACACGCAGTTATTTGTGTGACTACTGGAACTATTAATAAGCTTGATAAACAAGAGCTTGAAGGTGTATTAAGCCATGAATTAAGCCATATAGCGAACTATGACATCAGATTTATGACTCTTACAGCAGTATTAGTAGGAATGATTGCAATTATTTCACAAATATTTTTAAGAAGTTTGTTATGGGGAGGTATTAGTGGAAGAGGTAAAAAAGACGCTAAAATACAGATAGCACTAATTGTTATAGGAATTGTCCTTGCTATTTTAGCCCCTATTGTTGTTCAACTAGTACAATTTGCTATATCTAGAAAAAGAGAATATAGTGCAGATGCTAGTGCAGTTAAATTTATTAGAAGTCCAACAGGACTGATTAGAGCTTTAAAGAAAATTAATGAAGAACATCCAAGTCCAGATGAGAAAAAAAGAGTAAATAAGGCTATAGCCCCTCTTTTTATTAGTGATCCTTTTAAAAGAAAAATGCAAAATGCTTTTTCAACACACCCTCCTCTTAAAAAAAGAATAGCAGTTTTAGAGAGAATGTGAAAGTTATCACCAATAAATTTAAATAATTCCTAATTTTTTATATAAAATGGAGATACAGATTTCAGAAGAAACCATGTTAAAATTAAAAGACATTTCACAAACATTTAATTTTAATGAAGAAGAGATAATCGAGAAAGCAATAACCCTCTATCTCAAGAATTTAGAAAATTCCGTAGATTTAAAAAAAGAAATGGAATCTTGGGAATCTGCAGGGATTGAGGATTTAAATATTTTTGAAAAAAAATTATGAAAAAAGGGGAGGTCTGGATTATAGAACTCCCATCAAAAGGAGCTAGGGAACAAAAAGGAATTCGGCCAGGATTTATTATCGCTACTACTGAAACTAATATGGTAATTACTATTCCTTTAACCTCCAATCTTCAAGCATTAAAATTTCCAAATACTCTAAGGATTAAGAATTCAAAACAAAATAATTTAGAAAAAGATTCTATAGCTTTAATTTTTCAAATGTTATCATTAGATAAGAAAAGGTTTGTAACTAAAATAGGGAATATCGAACAGGAATATATGAATGAGATAGATGAAATAATTAAAAAAATGTTTAAATATTAACAAGATATTTTAGAAAGAATGTAATGGAAATAAAAACTTATCTTAATCAATACAATATTAGTTTTAAAACATTTAGTCACCCACCTGTTTTTACTTGCGAAGAAGCAGAAAAATATAATCAAGAGATCAGAGGAATTCATTCAAAAAATCTTTTTCTAACAAACAAAAAGAAAACAAAATTTTATCTTGTAATTCTGCCTGCTGATAAAAAACTTGATTTAAAAGAACTTTCAGAAAACCTTAATAGTAAACTTAAGTTTGCTAATGAACAAGACCTAAAAACTATTTTAAACCTAACCCCAGGTGCAGTATCTCCATTTGGTTTAATTAATGACTCAGAACATAAAACAGAAATTATAGTAGATAAACAAGTTTGGGAATCTGATTTTGTTAGTTTCCATCCAAATATTAATACAGAAACTCTTGAACTTTCAAAACAAGACTTTCATAAGTTCTTAGAATCTCTAGAAAATAAGACCAGAGTAGTCTAAATAATCTTTTTCAAGAATCTTATGAAAGGGGTGACTGCCTCAATAAATTTATATAATATGTAAATTTTATCTAAATTATGACTAAATATTTAATTATAAATGCTGATGACTTTGGAATGAGCCAAATTTTTAATAAGGTTATTTTAGACTTGATTAAAAAAGATTTAATCCATTCTACAACTGTGATGGTTAAAAGAGTTACAGAGAATCAAAAAGAACAATTTGATGAACTCATCGCCCTCTCAAAAAATAAAAATTTGAGTATCGGGCTTCATTTAGAATTTAAAGAGGGTGATTATCCTTCACAAATAAAATCTCAATACCAAAAATTCAAAGAAATTCTTGGTTTTAATCCTTCTCACATTGACATTCATAAAGCATCAACAATTAAGGAATCAATCTCTCCTGTAGCAGATTTTTGTAGAAATAAAAAAATACCTTGCCGTAACAAGGGAGGAAATATTGATTATTATAAATCTACAGATTCGCCTTCATTTTTTGGTAGTATTGAAGATTTTGATAATATCCAAGAATGGATTAAAACCCTTGAAGATGAAAATTATTATGAGATTTTATTTCATCCTGGAAAATTTGATCCCAATTGTAAATCAAGCCTAAATAAAGATAGAGAAAGAGATGTTGAATATATTAAAAATTTAAATGATATTCTTGAAAAAAATAACCTCAAAGCTGTAAGCTACTTAGATTTGGCAGCTACCTCTTAAATAACCCTTTTTCTTTTTCTTCAAAAATCAACTGTCACTACTAAAAAAAGATATTTTATTAAGGATAAATTTATAAATAAAAGACACTTAGATACAGTATGGTAATAGAAAGTCACAACAAAAGTGAAATGCCCTTATTTAATTGGGATTGTTGTAGACCTGTCTATTCGACTATTAAATTTACGATTTAAGCCCCCAGTATCTATCTGGCGCTTGAATCTATTTTTCTTTGACAATGTTTGATCAAAAAAATTATTCAGCTCCTGAAACACATTATATATGTGACGTTTGTAGTGAGGCAGTTACCAATCCTTTATGTCCTTTTTGCCTTGCTACAGAAGTAGAAGCATGGCTAACCCTATATCCTGATTTAAGAAAACAATTACTTCCAAAATTAAAAAAATATCTTGAACATATCGAAGATAATATGGTTTTAGATGCAACTACTTGTATAAAGTGTGGTAATAATACAACTTCTGTATGCCCTTATTGTTTTTCAGAAGTTGTCCTTCAAGAATTAAAGAAAATTCATGCAAATAAGATAATTTTAAAAGAATTTTTAGAATTTTTTAATTTTGATCTTCATTACACCAAATACTCTGAAAAATCAGAACAACAGGAGGTTATATAAAAATGGAACTTGAACAAGATGAAGGACTTGACCTTGATATAATTGAAGCAGTCCTATAAACTATAATAAGATGATTGGTAAATGCCCACACTGTGATATAGAATTAAATAAGCCACCATTTGGCAACAGAATAACAAACGAGGTTATGCTTACCTTGGGATATAGAAAAATTATAGACCAAGGTAAAAAAATTCCCTCTTTTAAAGAGATTGGTTATTGTAAGATTTGTAAAGCAACAAAAGGAGATTTACTAAAACAAAGAGAACTCCAAAAACCTGTTCCCCTAAACTAATGTTAGCATACCTCTTCCTGCCCCCCTTAATCTATTGAACTGAACATATCTCCCTTAGAATAATACCCAATTAATTTAGCATTTAAAACATTTATTCTAACTAACATATCTTTAAATAAACTTTTTATCTAATAATTAAATGGGATTTTTTGATTTTTTAAAGAAGATTGCAAAGAAAGAAGAACTAGAAACTGAAAAAATAGAGTTTCAAGATTTAGATAATTGGATTAAAGATAAAAAAGAAGAGAATAAAAACAAGGAAACAGAATTTCTAGGCCAGATTAATACTAAAATTAAAGAACTTATTGATAGCCTTAAAGAAAAAGTAGGAGCATTAGAAACTATTGATATTTCTGAGAAAAAAGTAGAAGAAAGAGCAAAACTTATTGTTAAAGAAAATCTAAGAAACTATTTAATCTATCTTGAAAAATTAATTGAAAGATTAGAAGATTTTGATGAAAAAGATATTGATACCTTCATCAACAAGTTAAATACAATATTTTCTGACTTTGAAAAAAAATCCCATCTATGTTTTGAAAAAGCAACCTATCTTATTGGTAAAGAACTCGGAGGAACAAGAGACGCAATTGTTAATTTTTCTTGTGACTTTAAAAATATTGTAAATAACAACAAGAACCTAATACAAAGTTCTAAAATAATTTCAAATATAGAATTAAAATTAAATGAATCCTCTAATATAAAAGATCAAAAAGAAAGAGTCAACAAACAAACTCAAGAAATCACTAGTAAAATAGTTAGTTGTAAGAATAATCTTAAAATTTTAGAAAAAGAGATTGACAAAATAAAGGATAGCGACGATTATAATCAAGAACTTGCAAAAAAACACGAGATTACTAAGAAAAAACAAGGGTTAGAACAAGAGATTTATAGTTTAAAAGCAATGATTGATTTTAAATATCTTGCTAGTATTTTTCATGCTAATGAAAAAGAAATGGCCATAATCAAAGACCACAAAGAGAATTTTCTTAATTCTTTTCAAAGAGATGATGGTGAAACTCTTCTTAGTATTCTCCAAAATACTAAAATGGAAAAACAAGATATTGAAAATAAAATAAAATCAATAATCGAAAACAAGAAAAAAATTGAAGAATCAGAAAATAACCTTCCAAACAAAGAATCTAAAAACTTAACCCACAATGAGTCTGAAATCGCAGGTTTTAAAAAACAGATTTTTGAACTTACCAACGAACTCTCTAGAGAAGAAAAAAAATATGAAAAATTTGAAGAAAAAATTAAAGAAATTTTTCAAGAGATAAAACAAGAATCTACAAAAATAAATATTGAAATCGAGTGATTGTATAAAATCATCCACCCTCAATAATATTTTTAAACCCTAATTGATTACATATAATATAAAAAAGAGAAAATGGTAGAAGAGATGTTTATTGAACTTTATAATACAACTTCGAATTTTTTAGGTCTGACCTTTGATTTTGAAGCAATATGGGTAATTATTCCACTTTTTATAGCAACAATAATAAATCTTGTTTATTCAGGAAGATATAAGGAAGAAGGAAAATATGCTTGGAGTTCTTATATTGCTAACTCTCTTGTTTTGCTTTTTGTTTCAATGAGCCTTTTTCGTTATATTTATTATATTAACCCCCCAGGTTTTCAGAATTTCATTGAACTTCCAATGAAAACAATCATAACAGCATTTTTATTATTAATTGGAATGCTTCTTTTAAAATTTAATTTTGGACACCTTCTTCCAGATAAAATTTCAAAATATCTTAGTTCTGCTATAACTGTAAATCTAATCTCTTATGCAGCAATCTTATTTGTTTTTTCTCCTTACGAACTAAACCTAATAACTGCATTATCTTTAGGAATAATAATTGTTTTTATACCAACTTGTTTAGCCGCTAAAACTTTTTCTTTTAATCCACCAATAGGTAAAACCCTACCTCTAAGAGTAATTTCGCCAGTCATAGCCACATCTCTTCGAACAGGTTTTCCAGTTAGAGCTGATACAAGTGAGGTTACCATAGTAACTCCGGCTGAAGGGCCATCTTTTGGTGT
>CAZJPU010000068.1:0-7322 GCA_964548105.1 Candidatus Woesearchaeota archaeon
ATGCAGAAACAGAAAGATTAGAAGATCGAAGTAAATCTTCTACAAGACTTATAACCTCTAATGGAGCACAAAGTTCTTTCACACTTGGAGAACATTACAAACACGATACGATTATCCAAGGTTTTTCTTCTCCTACAGTTAGGGCAAGCCAAACACTATGTTTTATTATGGATGGTGCCTCACAATTTGATCCTTATATTTTAAGATTTAATGAAAAAAGATTAAATGAATTAGTTATTAGCAATGGATATAGGGAAAATATCGATGGAATGGAATTAAATCGTGATGAAAGAGTTGGTTATTTTTTAACACATCAAGATCAAACTCAGACTTCTACTACTCCACTTAATGCTGCACAAGCAATAGCTAATTTTGTTGCTTCTGTTAATCATCGATATCAAAGAATTTCTAGAAGAGTTGAAGCAATAACTCACGGCCTTAAATCAGAATGTTTTTTAGAAATCTTAAGTAAAGGAGTATTTGTTGATCAATTAAATAGAACCGCTTTTGATAATTTAGAAGGTTTAGAGCTAGAATTACAGAGAGGAAAATATGTAATTCGTTTTCGTAACCAGAAAATATCAATTCCAGAATCAAAATTAAATGAATTAGCAAATTCGTATAAGGCACAATAAAATGGAGTGGGTAGAAACAACACAAAAATCAGTGAATTTATTAGGGAGATATACTGCGATTAAATTTGCACTTGGAAAATATATTTCAAGTACTTTTTTACATGATTTTAAAATAACTCATTATAAATATATTAATTCAGATAATCAAGTACAGGCTTTTTTCAGTCGTGAAGAATTAGAAGGATTATATGAAATCTTATGGAAAGCAATAGAAAATGGAAAAATGGAAGAATATTTAATTCATTATGAAAAATGCGGTCATGAATTTGTTAGTTTTTGCAAGGCTTTACAACACACAAATTTGAAAAAATTATCTAATTCAGAAATAAATGAATTATTTAGGCAATGGATTCAAGAATATATGAAGTTTATAGGTTATATTTATAATGGAAATTTTTTTATTGATATTTTTACAAGAAAAATGTTGTCTAAGTTATCTTTAGAAGAAGAAACAGATGAATTTAGAATAATGATAACTCCGATTGAAGAGACGGATATTGGATTAAGACAAAAACGTATTAGGAAATTCCTTAAAAAAGTTAAATTCCCAATTAGTCTTTCTAAGTTGCCCTTAGAATTAAAAAAAGAACTTATTGATATTCATGAGACATACTGTTATTTAGGATCTATTTTTTTAACAACGAATAATTATCCTTATTTAGATGATTTCATAGAAGAGATTAATACAATTACTAATATTAAAAACAAAGAAGAAAATTTACAAGGTTGTAAAAATGAAATTATGGAAAAAATGAACCTAAGTAATGATACTAAGATATTATTAGGCAGACTTGCTAAATTAGGATATTATCGTACTGAAATGCTTTCATTTGTTCAAAAAGGAGAATATTATTCAGTTGGTTTATTTAATAAAATAGCTGAAAGATTGAATATAAATTATAAACAATTAGTTAATTTAACAGATGAAGAAATTCATCAGAGTTTGTTAAAAGGAAGATTGGTTATAGATAAAGAAAAAATTGAACAAAGATTTGAAAATTATCAAATTGAGCTTAATGGAAATAAAATTATTTTATCAACTCCTGAGAAAAAAGAAGGTATAAAAAGGACAGTTTTAGAAGTAAAAGGAGTATGTGCTTCTGTTGGTAAAGCTATTGGAAAAGTTAGAATTCTTCGCAATTCATCAGAGAGCAGTAAAATGGAAAAAGGAGAAATACTTGTAACTTTTATGACTACTCCAGATTATGTATCTTCTATGCAAAAGGCAGCAGCAATAGTAACAAATGATGGAGGAATCACCTGCCACGCAGCAATCGTCAGTAGAGAATTAAAAATTCCATGTGTTATTGGTACAAAAATTGCAACAAAGGTACTTAAGGATGGCATGCTAGTAGAGGTAGATGCAAATAAAGGAATAGTTAAAATTCTTAAAAAAATAGCATAAATTATAAATAAGAAGAAGATTTAATTGAAATATAATTGATTATAAAATGGAATTTAGTGAAAAGGAATGGATTAAGAACTGGGCAGGAAATTGGAGTATTTTATCCTCTACTTATTTAGGGGAACAATATACTCAATTATTAAAAGAAACTCTAGGATTATCCTTGGAATTAGCATTATTTATTTCGAAAAAAGGGTTTACAGTTTGTTCATTTGAAAAAAATGATAATTATAAATTTGGCAATGAAATGGCACAAAGACTTGTTAAAGACCCCTCAAAAGTAGAAGAGTGGAGCTTAGATTTAAAATCCAAAACAGATAAGATTTTAAATTTAATTAAAGAGTTAAAAAGTAAGAAAATTGAAAAAGAAGGTTACTTAAAATTTATTCAAGCTATGTGGGATTATGGTTCTCCTCATAGAGCTGTAAAAATGGCTGTTGACTTTTTGCCTGCAGATATTTTAAAAAAATATTTGCCAGTTTTAAGTAAAGCAAGAGTTTACGCTGAACCTGTTTATGGAGAAACCGAGAACTTTATGAACCATTATGCATTACAACTTAGTAAAGAAACCAGTTACCCTTCTAAACTAATTCTAGCAATGACAAAAAAGGAAATAAATGATTTTCTAGACAATGGAAGTTTACCTAAGAAATCAGTTTTAGAACAAAGGTTTAAATCTGTGGGAATATTGTTTCAGTCTGGAAAATATAAATTACTCGATAGTAAAGATGTTACAGAATTAGAAGAAGAAATTGAAAATAAATTAAAAGAAAAAAAGAGTATTAAAGGATCAGTCGCATTTTCAGGAATAGTTAAAGGTAAGGTTAAACTTGTTTTTGAGCCTTCTAAAGCAGAAGATTTTAAAGATGGAGAAATTTTAGTAACTGCAATGACTCGTCCAGAGTATCTACCCCTTATTAAAAAATCTGCAGGATTCATAACTGATGCTGGAGGAATGCTATCTCATGCAGCAATAACTGCAAGAGAATTAAAAAAACCCTGTGTTATTGGAACTGAAATAGCAACAAAGGTCCTTAAAGACGGAGACCTTGTTGAAATAGATGCAAATAAAGGGATTGTTAAAATCCTTAAAAAATAAGATCAAAAACTAAAATTTAGTAGTTCCAAAAAAACTCGGAATTAAAACTATTTTTTATAAAGATTTTAATAAATTTAAAAAAGATTTTGATAGCTTATTTAAACCACACTAGGTCTCATCTCAAAACCACCGACTTGTAAAAGTTTATTATCTGCAGTAACAATTTTCTTAAAGGTCCCCTTATAATTTCTATCCCATTGAGTAGCTCCTGTTACTTCATTTCTTGAATAAAAATTTGGATTTAGTGTTGAACCATGTAAATAAATATCATCACGAAAATTTACACCACTACCATCAATACAACCTCTTATTTCTCTTGGAAGTTCATAATCTAGACGAAAAATTCTACCTTCAAGCACTTGTTGATCTAGTTTTTCTTTTTCAGCAGAAGTTTGACCAAGTATAAAATGTTGTGGAAGAAGTAATAAACCCATTCTTTTAAAAAAATCTAAGGTACCTTCAGGATCTTGATTCGCTGAATCTCTAGTTTTATCATCTCCAAGATTTACTAAACTAAAATAAGTTCCTTGAAAACTTTCCCCAACTAAACTATTTCTTGCACTTTGGTAAGAATTATATTCCCTTAATCTTTTATATACCTCACTTAATCGTCTTTTTTGTTTAGATCTTTCAATTCTAACAAAAGTATTCCAAGCTCCTCTAAATAATTTAAATGAAATTCCCACTTCTTGATTTAATAATCTTTGAATCATTTTATTTAACTAAAGCAAAGCTAAGTTTTTAATCTTAATTAACCTGAGAAAAACTTGTAACTGCTTTATAATCATTAGCAGGTTGATCTTTATTACCCGGCCTTTTAACTAACACAACATTCATATTTGCATGATATGCAGCATCAAGTTCCTCAACCCTATCAGATAAAAAAACAATACTACAGGGTGTCAAATCTAATTTATCACAAATTCTTCTATAACTCTCTGATTCTGTTTTCTTTCCAA
Source organism: Candidatus Woesearchaeota archaeon (assembly GCA_964548105.1). Classification (GTDB taxonomy): domain Archaea; phylum Nanobdellota; class Nanobdellia; order Pacearchaeales; family GW2011-AR1; genus ARS1285. The sequence goes on from CAZJPU010000068.1 coordinate 4,099, forward strand.
CTTGATTAGTATCAAAATACCCTTTAATAGGAGGATTTAAGTCTCCTTGAGTTGTTGTTTCAAGAATCTTTTTTTGTTCTCTTGCACTTCCATTTGAATAAATCCAAATTCCCTGATTATTTTGTTTCCAGTTTTCAAATGCTCCTGGAACATCTTCAAATGCTTCTGCTTGTAATTCTCCACTATCAAAACCTCCATGATTTGCACAACCCATTACATATAAATGAGTTGAATCAAGATCTCGAGCTTTAACTCTTGAAACCATAAAATCAACAACTTCTTGTCTTGTAGCAAATTTTTCTTCACCTGCGACTCTTCGTACTATATCTAATGCTTCAGAATCTGCATCAGGTCTTGATAAATAATCTGCACCATTTGCTGAGAAATAAGCTAAAAGTTCTGGAACAATTCTATCATGAACAGCTGTTCCTGCAAGATCTACAAGTTTATGTTTTGCCATTTTTTAATTTATCTAACCAAATTTTTTAAATACAACAACATCCCCAATAGCTTCTGGAACTTCCTTCCTTAACTGTTCTACATTTGCAAAATAACGCTCCTTACCTTTCCCAAAAGAATTTTTAACTTCTCCATTTGGACTACATACAACACCAGAAATAATAGGAGTATATTTAGGATTTCCTCTATAAATATTAATTATCTCTTCAACATGCCTCAGTTCCATCCCGAAAACAGCAAGGGTATCAGGTCTTGCAATTGTCTGATCACTTCCTTCTTTAATAGAACTTTGAATTCCAAATTCCTTTACTGCTTGATCCCTATATTCTCTTTCTTCTGACATAAATAGCTTTACTACCCTATTAAAATATTTGTTAACTGCTGTTGTATCTTGTCTAGCAATAGCGCTTTCAAGTTTTGCAGTTTCTCTAACATCAAAAACATCCTCTCTTTCAGTTGCAATATCAATTATAGGAAGCATATTTTTCATAGGGGTTTCTGCCCCACTTTTAATATGATCTACTATTGTTCCACTTGAAATAGTATCATACTTATTAAGTCCCAAACCTAAACTTAACAAATAATCTCTACCAATAGCTTCAGCAATTGGACTTCGTCCATTATTTCCAGTACAAACCATTTCAAATAATTTTACCATTTTTCTTATAAACTTAAATTACCAATATCCATTTTATATGATTGATTTCCTCTAACTAATTTTACACCTTGAACTGTTCCTGATCTTGATTGATCAACTTCTATATGAAAAAATTCTTCTTCACTATAATCTCCACCAATATCAGAAATATGTTCAACAGGAGCATGTCTTCCAGTATTTACCGCTGCAACAGTTAACGCTTCAACAATTCCACCATGAGATCCTAAAACACCTATTGTTTTATCATTAGATTGATTTAAAAGAATCCCTAAATTTCTAGCTAAACTACCTCTGCTTCTTTTAACAACATCACTAAATAGAGTTACTTGAACGCTATTGCTACTAGGTCCAGTATATACTCCAGAATCAGGGTTTGCAAACCAATTTCTCATATATGTTGCATTTCCATCAGCATTATAAGCATCAAGATCAAATAAAAAATCTTCACCTAACTTTCCATAGCATAAAGTTGAATCAAATTCAATATCACCTGCTGAACCATCAGTTGCTAAATATATTAATGAATTTTTAGGTCTTCCATCTATTCCCTTTGGAAGTTCTAATCCAAATGCGCCTAATAAAATAGCATTTGCAGTTGTTCTAGTTCTTTTTTCCTTACTATGTTTTGCAAAAGCTTGATTTGGTTTAACAGAATATTCTTGAACAAAAGGTTGTAAAAAACCACCAGTAACATCATGTAATCTAGATAAAGAACTAGGTTTCAAAAGATTTGATCTACCTTTTCCTGCTTGTTTTCTTCCATGTCTTGAACCCAAAAGGATTGTTCTTCGTGTTTCCATTTTTTTGTAAATATCTATAAAAAATAATACCAAAAAAGCTTTATAAATCTTTGTACTTGTTACTATTATATAATGAATAAAATATATAAAACAAAGATATGTTAAAGAAACAATATAGATATACAGAACTAACACCTAAGAACCAAGAAATAACAACCCTGCCATTACCAAAATCCCGACAATAAATGCAATTAACTGCAAAATACCTTCTTTGATTCCATAATGTTTATGAAGTTCTGGAATCAAATCTGAACCTGCAATATAAATAAATCCTCCGATTGCAATTGGAACAATAATTAATTCAATATTTTCAATATACCTGCTTAAAAAAAGTCCAACTACTGCTCCAAGAACAGCAACTAAACCTGACAAAAAATTCAAGGAAAGTGCTTTTATTCTACTAAATCCTCCATGCAATAATATTCCAAAATCTCCAATTTCTTGAGGAATTTCATGTAAAGCTACTGCAATAGTAGTTGCAATTCCTGTAGGAATATTTATTAAATAACTTGCTGCAATTATCAAACCATCAACAAAATTATGAACCCCATCACCTATTAAATTCATATATGCAAATGAATGAACATGAGTCTTTGTTATTGGCATATGACAGTGGTTCCACTGAACTATTTTTTCAATTGCAAAAAACAAAACAATACCTACTAAAATAAAACAAGACATCCTAAAACTTAATCCATATTCTGCAAGTTCTGGAAGTAAATGCAAAAAAGCACCTCCAAAAAGCGCTCCTGCAGAAAAACTTACAAGATAAATCAGAAATTTTTTTAATTTATCAATTTTTATTGAAATTGTAAAAGCACCAATTAAAGAAATTAAACTAATTAATATTACACTTATTATCACATAAAATATTGTTGTAATCATTTTTACTTTAAATACTAAATAATTAGTGATATAAAAATCTTACTTTTTTAAAATCAAAGTAGATTATCACAAAAGAGAATTGAATAAAATATTTATAAACCCATTTCTCTTTAACTCCCTATGAAAAAGGTGTTAAAAGAATTAAAAAAGCCCTTAAAAAGAGCAGGAATTTCAGGAATTATTTTACTAATATTTGTAATCTCTTATAATTTCTTTGCCCAATTTATAAGTTTGTTTCCACTAAACCCTACTACATCTAAAATAATGCTTATTTTTTATATTTTAGGAACTACGATTTTAGGAATCTCATTTACCTATGGATTTATAGTTCTTGGAAGAAAATATAAAATTCCCCTCTTAATTTTTGTTGCTTGGGCAGGGATTATAATTGCTTCAATAATTTCATTATTTTTAATATTTGG
>CAZJPU010000069.1:0-7284 GCA_964548105.1 Candidatus Woesearchaeota archaeon
TCAATCCAGCAACACTAATTAAGGGTGGAGAATTTAGCAAATGTCCAGAATATTATATGAGTGTGATAAATCAAATGGGAACTGTGGTTCTTAGAATGGTCGATTGCTATGAGGAATATGGGCATTCTAAACGCCCAAAATATGCATCAGAAGAAAATATTAGGGGAGAACAAGCATTAGAATTAATAACAACTAATTTACAAGAATGGGTTTTACCTTCAAGAGATTTAAAGGAATTTCCTTTTAAAGCAATGCATTGGCAACAAGCAGGATTAGATAAAATAGGTCTTTTCGCAAAATTTTCCATACATGATATAACTCATATACTTTCAATGCATGTAAAGGAAAAAAGAAAATGATAGTCCTGAGTAAGAAGGAAGTTTTAAAAAGTGTATAAATATCTTATTTAAATCCTTAGGGAAGAAGAGTTCTGAGATTAAAATGGAAAAAGTAGAATATGAACCTGCGCCAGAAGGGTATTATAGAGGTTTTGTAGATGAATACAAATTCTGCAGGGCTGCAGATTTACCAGATAAAGATGTAATTAAGAATACTTCAGATTCTTTTAGAGGACAAATAGGTTCTTCGGGAGATCAGACCCATCTTATAACTGAAAGCACTATTCCCCCTTTAGATTTAGAATTAGTTTTAAAACAAGCAGAAAAAGATTCTATGGTTCCAGGACCTAGAGATTTTAGTAGATTTTTACCTTACATAGGATTAAGTGTTGATGAATGTAATGAAATGAATAAAAATTCTCGTTCTTTTTATGATTTATTTTTCAAGTCTGTTGCAAATAAAATATTATATGCAGAAAGATTCAAGGGTGTTGAAAGATATCATGATATGGCTAAATGGATTAATAATAATTTTGATAAGTTTGTTGCATTTGAAGGAGATTGGAGGTTGGAGATGTTTTCAGCTGATGAATCTGTTCGTGAAAAAAGACAAAATTTAGAAAAACAGGTTTTTCTTAATGCAAAGGATTTGCATTTTTCTAGAGGAATTAATAGATTTTTAAAATTTTTTGAGGGAAAATTACATCCAGTTATCCAACTTGGAAGTGAGGTTCCAGTATATACCTCTGATGAGACTAGAGAACTACTTATTAGATTTTATAATTGTATTGAAGGAGTTAATGAGGATAATTTTAGGGCGAGTTTTGATGGTCAAGAAAATAAAGATAGATTAAATGATTATGGAAATAGGTTTTTAGAACATTCTTCTGATTCAGATCCTGAAGAATTAGTAAAACTTGCTAATACTGCAAATATTTTATATTCTAGTGAATATAGTTTTATGTATCAAGGAGCTCCAACAGATCTCACTCTTGTTTTACCTAGGTGGGTGATAGCTTTAGAAGAAGAATTTTCAGGAGGATGGAGTGGTTCTTGTCACCCTTTATTATCAAGACCTTGTAATGCAGAAGCTTATAATGAAGAGGCACATTATGTAAGCTTTACAAGATGTTAAAATGATAGAAAAAGAATTTACAGAACAGGAAATTGAAATGCAAAGATTAGTTGGAAATTTCCAACAAGTATTAAGAAATAGAGAATTTCCACAAGTAAAAGAATCATTACAGGTTATTAGGGAAAATCTAGAACCTTTAAATTATTGGTTACCTTATAAGGACTTAACAGATCTTTTAATTTCTAAATGTTCTAATAAGGAGATAAAATTAATATCTCCTGAAGAAGTTGATTATTTAATAGAATTATCTAAAAAATTAGTTGATAAAGATAGTGAGGTTGGTCTTCAAACAATTCCAGAATTTTATTCAAAACTTGAAACTCTAAAAGCAGAAAGAGGAATGGGAAGATTAGGAAGGCTTAAAACAGAGGTAATAAAATCTGAAGAATTAGAAGCAATTGTTATGCCTTCAAATGCTGATGAAAAAATTAGAGAGTATAGATCTAGAAGTGATTCTAGAGATGAAGAAGTAAAAGGTATTTGGAGTGCGTGGGAAGAATTATCAAGTTTAGCAGAAAATAGTCAAACTTTAGAAAATATGGCACGATCAGGAGTTACAGCAGATCTAACAGGAAAATATTTAGATAAATTTATGAAGTTTAATCTTTTTTCTAATGTTTTTCAATGTAATATGAGTCTTGGGATGTTAGACCATATTACAGATGTTTTTAAATTACATTTTAGACTTAAACAAACAGAAGGAGTTTCTACTGCAGAAATGCCTGCTCAATTAGAACAACAACTTTATGATGCTCTTGATAATCAGGGAAGATCTTGTGGATGGCCTGGAACAAGAGAATTTGCTATTATGGATGTTTCAACAAAACTTGCTAAAGCAAAATTTTTAGGTGCAGAATGGAAATCTTATGAACCTGATAAACAATGTCTTGAGTGGGTTATTGATTTTGATAAAAAAGGTGAAACTGCAAAAGCAGAATATGTTAGTGGAATTGCAAATGGTTGTGGAACAGATTTTGGAATGATGGTTTATGACTTAGCTAATAGGGCTATTTTAGATTTTACTAAATCCTATATTAGAGACGGTGTAATAGATAGTGAAAATGGTGAATTATTATGGATTGCACAAGCTTATTCAAGGAATGATTTTGATATTGGTTTAAGTCAGCCTTCGACATATAGGGCTATAATTCATGCTTCTGAAAGAGGGCATAAATTTGCAATAGATCTTGTTGGATTAATGGATCAAAGATTAACAGAAGAGGATGCGGCCATGTTAGGAACAATGGTTGATATCCACGCAAGTAGTAATGAAACTCCTTATGTAGATCATATAGCTAATGAACCTAGAGAACATTTAGAGCATAGGACTGTTTGTCATGTTGAACAAACCTGCACAGAATATTTAACACAAGCACCAGATGTTTTTAGAAGAGCATTAGAAGATGGAAGTTATATTTCTCCAGTAAATGAATGTAATAGTTCTGTTAGTGATATGGAAAAATTAGAACAAGTTGCTGAAGAAGAAATTAGAGCATTAAGAGAACAAAGAGAGGGTACAGATTATATTTATGTTACAAATGATGTTTTTTTTGTGTTTAATAGAAATGATGATAAACCTCAAGTTTATGTGGGTAATCCTAATAATTTTAGAACCTTTGCGTCATTGATTGGTTATGATCCTAGTATTATAAGCAATTATAATCCAGATAAACAAATCCCTGAAAGGCAACTTGTTATAGAATTTGAAGACCAATCAAGACGAGATAAAGCTCTTAAAGAAATTACTGAAGGGAGTTTTACTCATCAACCTAAAGATTATAAATTTCATTTTAGTTTAAGGGGTGGGGGAGACCCTGGAAAAACTGAGGATATTTCATGGGAATTAGTATGATACCTTATTTTCCCTACAAAACATTTATAAACAGATATTTGCTTGCAAAATTACAATAACCTGCGAGTTCCAGAAAATCATAATGGATTTTCTGTCTGTACAATTTCCAATAATCTGAAGAAATTGTACATATTCGCGTTAGCAGGAAACAATGTTTCTGCTATAATGTTAATCAAAAAATGATAAGTAAAACAAGAATTGATAAACGTTTAAAAAAGAAAACAAATCCAGAAATAGTTAAAACTATTGAATTAGCTAAAAAAAATAATCATTTGGATTTGTCTAAAAAATTATCTGCTCCAATAAGTCAATATAAAAAGATTAATATAGATCAATTAGATGAAATTAGTGAAGAGAATGTCATGGTTGTTGGTAAAGTACTAGGACAAGGAGAGATTAACAAAAAAATTAGTATATCTGCATTAGGATTTTCAAAACAAGCAGAAGAAAAATTAAAAAAAGCTGGTTGTAAAATTAAGACAATAAAACAAGAAATTAAAGATAATAATAAATTAGAAGGAATTAAAGTATTATAAAATGGTTACAATAATAATTGATGCGGGTAATGGAAGTTTTGGAAGAATTGGTAGTTATGCAGCAAAACAAGCATTAGAAGGTAATGAAATTGTTGTTGTAAATTCTGAAAAAGCAATTATTACTGGAAACAAAGTAGGGATTATTGAAAAATATAAAGTTTTAAGAGCTAAAGGTGGGCATTCTCAAAAAGGTCCAAAACACTCTAAAGTACCTTATACAATAATGAAAAAAGGAATTAGAGGGATGCTTCCAGACCATAGAAAAGGGATGGGGAAACAAGCTTTTTTAAGGGTAAAATGTCATGATGGAATTCCTGAAGAATTTAAAGATAAAATAATGATTAATTTTAAATCTAATGCTAAAAAATATATTAATTTAAAGGAACTTTGTGAAAAATTATAAAAAATGATTAAGAAAAATTTAGTAGTAAGCGGGAAAAGAAAAACATCAATAGCAAAAGCAACAATTAAAGAAGGAAAAGGCAATATATGGGTTAATAAAATTCCTTATGAAAATCTTGATTTTTTTAAAAAATTAACAATCCAAGAACCTGCAGAAATAACAAAAAAAGTTCTTGGAAATTTTAATTTTGATATAAGTGTCAATGTTAGTGGGGGAGGGTCTGAAAGTCAGATTTCTGCTTCAAGATTAGCAATTGCTCGTGCATTAACAGCATTTACAAAATCTGCAGAATTAAAAAATGCGTTTTCAAAATATGATAAAAGTTTACTAGTTGCAGATACTAGAAGAAAAGAAGCTTGCAAACCTGGAGACAGTAAGGCACGTAAAAAAAGGCAGAAGTCGTTTAGATAGTTATTCTTTATTTCTCTTAAGAATTTTATTTTTCCGCCCCTTAATTATGAATGAAGAAATATAAATTCAACAATATAAGGGTTAAATCAAACTATTCTGGACAGTACTATTTAAGAAGAAACATTTATTAATCTAGATTTTTTTAATAATCAAAGAGGCATATGAAGATTTAAAAAATCTTTAAAAAATAAATGATGTTTGTTGATGGGTTCAAGGATTTTCTTTTAGGTATTGAGAGTTCGATTCCTGCAGAGTATAAGATTTTAGTAAGCCTTTTTCTCTATACATTTTTTATTGTTATATATGCTGTCTTTATTTGGAAATTCTATAAATTTCTTGCTAGTAGAGAGGTAATAGAACTTAATTTAAAACAATATAATAATTCCAAACGTCCTGCACTAGAAAAGATTTTTGCAGTTATGTTATATACAGTTGAGTATATGATTATACTTCCATTTTTAGTATTATTTTGGTTTGCTATACTTTCATTATTTTTATTAGTTTTATCAGAATCAGGAGATGCATCTCAAATACTAATGATAGCTGCAGCAATTATTGTTTCAACAAGAGTAACTGCTTACATAAGTGAAGATTTATCAAAAGATATTGCAAAAATTCTTCCGTTTACAGTTCTTGCAATGTTTATTTTAAATCCTAATTTTTTCAATTTAGAGGGTTTGTTTGAGAAGATAATCCAAATTCCAGAGATATTTAATCATATCTTAATGTTTGTGGTTTTTATTTTTATAATTGAATTTGTTTTAAGGGGATTGTATTCTATTGTTGAGTTATTTCAATCTAGTGGAGATTCTAGTGAAGCACCTGTTGAAGAGGATTCTAAAGAAAGTTAAATAATTTAAAAAAGATAAGAACGAAATATTCAGAAGAGAATTTTTATTAGGAAGCTCTTGTCATTTTTTGTGCAAGACCTGATATTTTTTGGTTACGCATATCCTTCATCATTTTGGTTGCAGAGTAAGATTGTTGCACAGCACCAGCAAGATCTAAAGTCCTCCTGTAAATTGTGGTAAGATTAGGTGCACCAGATTGAGTACGATCCTCTTGACTTGTCTCTGCTTTAAAATAAAGATTTCTATCTTCCCCATGTATTCTTTGAATTTGATTGTTATTTGAGCTTGTTCTTGTATCATAACTTAATTGTGATAAAGCTTTTTCCCAAGCAAGATATTCATCTCTTCCTTCATGTTCTTCTAAATCTAATAAAATCGGGTAAGAGGTTGCAATAGCACCCAACGTTACCATAGTAGGATGGGGCATCATAAAACTTAAACCAATTGAAACTTTAGTATTGGGAAAACCCTCTCCAGTAGTAGGTTGTCCTCTTCCACTAAATTCAACATAAGGAACTTCATCATTATAATATTTTAGGGCAAGGGTGGGGGTTTTAAATTTCTCTGCTATACTTCTTAAAAAATCCATTATAGGATCTACATCTTTTTGAAAAAGTGTATGAGCTCTTAATGCCCAATCAAATTCTCCTAAATCAAGTCTTTTAGATGCTTTACCATTCTCCATCATCCATTGATAGCAAATCCTATTGGTTGGTAATGTGTCTCCACTAACTGAATTTGGAACTCTTTCTTCCATATTAAAAATAAATAAACGAAGTTTAAAAGCTTTCTTTTAATAGGATGAATATATTAAAAATCCTTATTTTTGAAGATTAAACTCTTATTTTTAGAGATTAAAATTTAAAACCCTAATATCTGGAGATAATAAATAAATTTTATCTTTTTTTGAACGTAAACCTCTATAAATCTTTTGGAGAATTTCTCTATTTGCTTTATCCATATAAAAACTCATAAAATCTTTTGGATTTGTTTTTTTAAGAATCTTCCAAAAAAGAGAAGAGATATTGGGATAAGGAAACCTAGTAATTACAATACTATTGCAGGTCTCTCCAGGAAAATCAATTCCCCTAGTACATTTTGTTGTAAATAAGACTTTAGTTTTTCCAGATTTAAAATCAGTTACTCTTTTCCCAAAAGGATCATTGTTTTGGTCACTAATAAATTCGTGTTTAACTGGAAGGTTTTCTAATGAAAACATTTCTTTTTCATGTTCTGTAGGAAGATCTGAAAAACTTGTTAAATGAATTAAAGTTGGTTTTTTTGCACAACTAATTGTTTTTGAGAGTGCTTTTAAATAAATTTCTCTACTGATCTTATTATCTTTAAAATTTTGATATTTACAATCAATTTCATAACCATGCTTGCATTTTATTAATTCTCCTTGATGTTCGGTTTCTGCTTCAATAATTTTAAAATTTTTTAAGCCAAAAATATTCTTAAGTACGGCCTCAGAATGAATAGTTCCACTCATCATAACAAGGACTTTGTTTTTTTCTATAAGTTCGTTAAATCGTTTTTCTAAATTTGTTGTAACTAAATTGATAGAAATGTCTTGCTCTCTTTTTTCAATTGAAAAATAAGTCTCATTAATAAAATCTTGAAAAGTTCTAGCAGTTTTATCGAGGTTAAAAAGATAGCTTGATTCATCAATTTCAGTTTCATCAAGAAATTCTGGATTTTGTAAAATTGTTAAAAATAAATCTTTTATTAAAGAGTCTTCTAATGGGAAAATTTTTT
>CAZJPU010000070.1:0-7118 GCA_964548105.1 Candidatus Woesearchaeota archaeon
AATGAAGATATTTTTAGATAAAATTGATTTAAATAAAGATTATATGATAGATAGTTTGAGAAATGATGGAGAGGTAAAAGAGTTAAGGAAATTAAGTGAAAAAGGAATTAAAGTTTTTATAATCGGAATTAATGCCTCTCAGAAAACTAGATTTGAAAGAATAATTTCTAGAGCAAAACCTAGTGATCCAAAAACTTGGGAAGAGTTTTTAGAAGTTGATAATAGGGACTATTTTGATAGTAATAATCCTCTTGGTCAACAAGTAGACAAATGTATGAAGCTTGCAGACTATAGGATTGTTAATGATGGAAATTTAGAAGAGTCAAAAAACGAAATTAAAGAAGTCTGGGAAAAGATAAAGGATAAAACACACAAAAACATTTAAAGATGTTTTTTCTAAAATAAACATGTTAATTGGTCTAGTAGGAAAGCCTAGTTGTGGAAAATCAACTTTTTTTAAAGCAGCAACTCTTGCAGATGTTCTAATAGCAAATTACCCTTTTGCAACTATAAAACCTAATCATGGAATTGGGCATGTGAAAATTGATTGTATTGATAAAGAATTTAATGTAAATTGCAACCCTAGTAAAGGTTATTGTGTGAATCATAAAAGATTTGTTCCTATAGAACTATTAGATGTTGCAGGGCTTGTTGAAGGTGCAAGTAATGGTAAGGGTCTTGGTAATCAGTTTTTAGATGATTTAACAAGTGCAGACGCTTTTATACAGATTGTTGATGTTAGTGGTGAAACAGATTCTGAAGGCAAGGAAACTAAAGATTATAATCCTATTAGTGATATTCAGATGTTAGAAAATGAATTAGATATGTGGTATTTAGGAATTTTGAAAAAGGTATGGAAAACATTTGCACGAACAATACAAAACACTAAAGCAGATTTTGCTAAATCTGTTGCTAAACAGTTTAGTGGTTTAAAAGTTATTGAAGATGATGTTAAAGATGTAGTGAGAAAAGGAAATTTTAATACAGAAAAACCTAATGAATGGAGTGATGAACAATTACTTAGATTTGCACATGAATTAAGGCACTTAACAAAACCAATGGTTATTGCTGCAAATAAAATTGATAAACCAGCAAGTAAGGCAAATATTGAAAATCTAAAGCAGGATTATCCTGAGTTAATGATTATACCCTGTAGTGCTGAAGCAGAGCTTGCTTTACGAGAAGCTGCTAAACATGATATTATTAATTATATTCCAGGAGAGGACAATTTTGAAATTAAAGGTGAATTAAATGAAAAACAAAAATTAGCCTTAGACAAAATTAAAACAGACGTCCTTGATGTTTATGGAAGTACAGGTGTTCAAGAAGTTCTTAATAAAACTGTATTTGATTTACTTAAATATATTGCAATATTTCCTGCAGGCGCAAATAAATTAGCAGACAGTAAAGGAAATATTTTGCCTGATTGTTTTTTACTTCCAGGTGAAAGCACTGCATTAGATTTTGCTTATGCCTTGCACAGCGATTTTGGAGATAATTTTATTAAAGCAATTGATGCAAGAACAAAACAAGCAGTTGGTAAAGACTATAAACTCAAAAATAGAGATGCGTTGGAAATTATGACGAGGTAAATTCAATAATCAAAATCCTCGACGATATATAAAACTTAATTTCTTAATTCTTATAAAACATATATTTTTGCAATCAATTAAATTTATAAACTCATTTTTTTGTTTATTAGTATCAAAAAAAATGGCAGAAAAATTTGTTTACAGTTTTAAAGAAGGAGATAAAAGTATGAAAGAAACCTTAGGTGGAAAAGGAGCTAATTTATCGGAGATGACAAATATTGGATTACCAGTACCTGGCGGATTTACTATTACTACTCAAGCATGTGCAGATTTTTATGATTCTGGAAAAAAATTAAGTGAGGAAGTTAAAAATCAGATTAAAGAAAAATTAGAAGAACTTGAAAAACATATGGATAAGAAATTAGGAGATAAAGATGATCCATTACTTGTTTCAGTTAGATCTGGTGCAGCAGTAAGTATGCCTGGAATGATGGATACTGTTTTAAATTTAGGATTAAATGATGAAAGCGTTCAAGGATTAGCAAATAAAACTGGAAATGAAAGATTTGCTTTTGATTCTTATAGAAGATTTATGCAAATGTTTGGAGATGTTGTAATGGGTGTTGACCATCACTTTTTTGAAGAAATTTTACAAAAAGCTAAGGATGAAAAAAAAGTTGAATTAGATACTGATTTAACTGCTGAAGATTTAAAGGAACTTGTTGATAAATATAAAGATTTAATAAAAGCAAAAACAGGTAAATTATTCCCAAATGATGGTTTTGAGCAGTTGGAAATGGCTGTTGAGGCAGTTTTTGGAAGCTGGAATAATGATAGAGCTATTGCTTATAGAAGAATGAATCATATTCAAGGATTATTAGGAACTGCAGTTAATATCCAATCTATGGTTTTTGGAAATATGGGAGATGATTCTGGAACTGGTGTTTGTTTTACAAGAAATCCTAGTACTGGGGAGAATAAGTTTTATGGAGAATTTTTAATGAATGCTCAGGGAGAAGATGTTGTTGCAGGAATTAGAACTCCTGGAAAAATAGAGGATTTAGATAAAGTAAATGCGGTAGCTTACAAAGAATTAGTTGAAATAAGAGAAAAATTAGAAAAACACTACAAAGATATGCAAGATATTGAATTTACAATTCAACAAAAGAAACTTTACATGCTTCAAACAAGAAATGGTAAAAGAACAGCACAAGCTGCTGTAAGAATTGCTGTTGAAATGGAAGAAGAAGGATTATTAAATAAAAAAGAAGCATTATTAAAAGTTGAAGCAGATGCTTTAGACCAATTATTACACAAACAATTAAACGATAATTCAAAAAAAGATGCTAAAGCATTAACAACAGGTTTACCTGCAAGTCCTGGTGCTGCTGTTGGAAAAGTTGTTTTTAATGCAGAAGATGCAAAAACACATGTTGAAATGGGTGAAAAAGTTATATTAGTAAGAACTGAAACAAGTCCTGAAGATCTTGAAGGAATGCATGCTGCTGAAGGTATTTTAACTGCTAGAGGTGGAATGACTAGTCATGCTGCTGTTGTTGCAAGAGGAATGGGAAAATGTTGTGTTGCTGGTTGTAGTGATTTAATGGTTAGTGAAAAAAGCAAAGTTTTTGAAATTAATGGACAAAAGTTTAATGAAGGAGATACTATAACTTTAGACGGTAGTGTTGGTGAAGTTTTCTCAGGTGCTTTAGAATTAGTTGAACCTGAACTTTCTGGAGATTTTGGAAAATTAATGGAATGGGCAGATGAAATAAGAAAATTAAAAGTAAGAACTAATGCTGATACTCCTAATGATGCTGAAAATGCTGTTAAATTTGGTGCAGAAGGTATTGGATTATGTAGAACAGAACATATGTTTTTTGAAGCAGATAGAATTAAAGCTGTTAGAGAAATGATTTTAAGTGAAACTAAAGAAGGTAGAGAAGAAGCATTAAAGAAAATTCTTCCAATGCAAAAAGGCGATTTTTATGAATTATTTAAAGTAATGGATGGAAAACCTGTTACAATAAGATTTTTAGATCCACCATTGCATGAATTCTTACCTAAAGAAGAATCTGAGATTATCGAACTTGCAAAAGATATGGATGTTGATGTTGTTAAACTAAAAGAAAAAATAGAATCTTTACATGAGTTTAATCCAATGTTAGGGCATAGAGGATGTAGACTTGCAATTACTTATCCTGAAATCGCTGAAATGCAATCTAGAGCTGTTTTTGAGGCTGCTGCAGATATTGTAAAAGAAGGAAAAGAAATAATTCCTGAAGTAATGATTCCTTTAGTTGGTAATGTTAAAGAATTTGAAAATCAAAAAGAAATTGTTGATAGAGTTGCAGAAGAAGTAAAAAAAGAACAAGATGTTGAATTTAAGTATTTAGTTGGAACAATGATTGAAGTTCCAAGAGCAGCTGTTACTGCTGATAAAATTGCTGAAACAGCAGAATTTTTTAGTTTTGGAACTAATGATTTAACTCAAATGGGTTGTGGATTTAGTAGAGATGATTCTGGAAACTTCTTAAAAGAATATGTTGAACTAGGTATTTACAATCGAGATCCTTTTCAAGCATTAGATCAAGAAGGTGTTGGTGAATTAATGAAAATTGCAATTGAAAAAGGTAAGCAGGCTAGATCAGATATAAAATTGGGAATTTGTGGAGAACATGGTGGTGAACCAACAAGTGTAGAGTTTTGCCATAAGATTGGGTTAAATTATGTTTCTTGTAGCCCTTATAGAATTCCTATTGCTAGATTAGCGGCTGCACATGCTGTAATTAAAGGCGAAGCAAAGTAGTTTAATTATTCTTTATATTTTATAATTCCTTTATTTTTTCTATTAGGCCTGTTTGTCACTCTTCTTAATCTTTCTATAATGTAACACAAACCAAATTCCACCAATAAGGGTAATTAAAGATAAAAATATAAAAATTGGCTCTTTAATAGATTGTATTCCGTTGCCGATGTAAGCTAAAGCTAGACTTCCACTTATATGTCCAATCGCCATTAGAGGTAAAAAGATTCTTGGATTTATAGAAGAAAGTCCTGCAAGATAAGATAATTCATCATCTGGAAATAATGGCAAGAAATATGCTAAGAACAACAATAGTTTTCCTTTTTCAAAGACATAATCATATTTTTGAATTGTTTTTTGTTTAACTATATGATTAATAATTCTTCTTCCAAAAATTCGAGCTAGATAAAATGCTATTGCGGTTCCAATTACTCTTCCAATCCAATTATAAATAAAACCTTGCCATGTTCCAAAAATAAATCCTCCAGCAATTGAAACAGCATAATGACTAAATGGTGTGATTATTACTTGCAGGATTTGAAGCATAATAAAAGCAAGAGGTGCAAAAACTCCAAATTGTAAAACAAAATCTCTTATAACTTCTTGACTTCCAAAAAATTGTAATGGGAAAATATATCCAAGAATTAGTAATACAATTGGTATTATAGTAAGTAAATACCAGATAATTTTTACTTTCTTCATTTTAATAATCAAATGGAATTTAGTTTATTAAATCTTCTAAACAATCTTTAAAAATATATTCAGTAGTTTTAATCTATGATAAGAATTATTATTTTCTCAACTCTTCCATAATCTTATTAGAAATTTCTTCAACTGTTTGAGCACCATCTACTTTTATAAGAATCTCAGAATATTCTTGTAAGGTAGGTTCTGTTTGTTCATGATAAGTTTTAAGACGCTTTTTAACTGATTCAGGAGTATCATCATCTCTTTGATATAGTTCTGAATCACAATGATTGCATATATTTTCTTTTTCTGGAGGCATTGTAATTGTATTAAAAACAGCTCCACATTTCTTACATGAAAGTCTTGAAGATATTCTTTCAACTGCAATTTCATCAGAAATATCAATTTCAATAACCTTATCAATCTCTGTAATATCTTTTAACAATTTAATCTGATTAGCATTTCTTGGAAATCCATCTAAAATAAATCCTTTTTCAGTATCTGGGTGTTCAAGTCTTTGTTTTAGAATTTTTATAGTTAAGTCATCTGGAACTAGATTTCCAGCATTAATAACTTCATCAACTTCTTTTTTTAAATCTCCTTTTAGTCCTCTAAATAAGTCTCCGGTTGAAATATGAGGGATTTCTAATTTTTGAGAAATAATTTTTGCTTGAGTTCCTTTTCCAGATCCTTGTGGTCCGATTATTAATAATTTCATAATAAAAAATAGAAATAAGGGTTTTTAAACTTTATAGTTTTCCAAGACCTTTTAGGACTTTATTTAATTTTTCAAACTCTTCTTTTTTATAAATAATATCTCCTAATTTATTTTCTCTAGAATTTTTCTAATTTTTTCTAAATCTCTTTCTGTTTGGTTTATATCCCTTGATACTTCAAGTGTAATCTCTGCATCTCTTGGATAAAGTCTTAAAATTTTTTTAAAATCTATATCTCCTTCTTGAATTGAAAGGTGTTGATCAACTTTTGATTTTAATTTTTGTCCACTTATATGAAAATGTTTTGGATTAAGTTTTAAACATTTTTTGATAGAATCTATTAAATCTAATTTTAGAATATTTGTGGATACAATTAAATGTGAGAGGTCAAAACAAAATCCTTGTTTTGAATTTTTTAAGAATTCTTTTATAGAATCAGGTGTTGTACATAATCTTTTATCTATTTCTGGAAGATTTTCAATAATTATTCTGGAATCATTAATCTCTTTTAAAAGTTTTAATGAGTTTTCTTCTGAACAATTTTTGTTTTCTATTGCTCCCGGATGTTGTATTATTTTTTTTGAATTTACCATCTCTGCAAGTTTTATTGCAAAATTTATAGATTTTAGATTTTTCTCTTTTTTAGATATATCTGCAAAATTTATTCCAAAAAAACTATGTTGTGCATGGATTATTATTGGAATATTATAATTTTTTAAAAAATCATAATTATTTCCTTCAATAGCTTGAATTTCAAGAAAATCTGCTTTATCTTGAAAATAATCTAAAAATTCTTTATTGCAATAAGATTTTACACCAATTTTCATATTAATTATAAAAAATAAAATAAGTTTTTAAATTTATATATGTCCTGGACACAAAATTTCATAATTTAAATTCTTTAATTTATCTAAAGACTCTTGCATTTTTTCTGGCATACTTTCTGGAAAGTCTGTCCTTCCAATACCATTATCATGAAACAAAGTGTCTCCTGAAAATAAAATATCATCATAAAAAATAGCAATACTATCTTTAGTATGTCCTGGAACTTTTATTACCTGAAATTCTTTTATTGGTAACTGGTCAATGTTCTCGTGTTTGTAGTGTTTTGCATTGGGGAAAAGATTTAAATTCCCATCATGATCCCAGTGTTGATGTGTTAAAATTATTATAGGGATATCTTCTGGATCTAGATTCAGATGTTTTAAATCATTAATTAATTCTTGTTTATTTTCTGCTGATGATGTATCTATAATTATATTTTGATTTTTTAGTTGAATTAGGTAAACTGTTGAACCAAAATCTTTAAAATAGATTTGAGAGATATTTGGTTTTATTTTTTTTATCATCCTTAAAATAAATCAGGAGAGTTTAAAA
>CAZJPU010000071.1:0-7098 GCA_964548105.1 Candidatus Woesearchaeota archaeon
AGCTTTTTTTGCAGCAGAAGCCAAACCTTTTTCTCTTAAAATCTCTTTTGCTTTTAGAGGAGTAATCTTATTATTCTTGAGAAGTTCTAAAAGTTCTATTATATGATTTGGATCAATAGAAACCTCCTCCATTGTTTTTTTATTATGATTAAGAACCCCAAACCATTCCACAGTAATCCAAGGTAATGCAAATCTAGGATCAATTTTTGTAATAATTTTCTCATATAATTCAGCAATATCAATATTTTGAGTTAAAATTTCTGCATTTTCTTTATCTATTTTATATTTTTTAATAATCTTCTCAAGTTTTTCTATAGGAGACTCTGGAAGTTGTTTTTGAATATCTTCTACTCGTTCTTTAGTTATTTTTATTGCAGGCAAATCAGGATCAGGAATAAAACGATAATCTTCAGCATTTTCTTTTAATCTCATTAGTTCTGTTTGTTCTAATTCAGAATTCCATCTTCTTGTTTCTTGTTTTTTTGGTTTTATTTTTTTATGCCTTTCAAACTCTGAATTAATTGCTTTTACAATTTCTGTTATTGAATTAACATTTTTAATTTCTGTTCTTTTTGAAATACCATTAATATTAACATTAACATCTGATTTAATTCCTGCATCTTTATTTAGGGCCTTAATATAAGAAAGTGTTAGGATAAGTTGTCTTAACCAAGATTCAACTTGTTCTGCTGAAGTAAAATCTGGTTCTGTAACAATTTCAACAAGAGGAGCTCCAGCCCTATTATAATCAATATTACCAGTTTCGGGATTCCAAGCTGCAGGATCTTCTTCAAGATGCACTTCTGTTATCCTAATTCCTAGAAATTTTCCATGTTCTGCAACAGGGGTTGAGTATGCCCCTGAAATAGTTTTTTGATATCCAGTAGGCATATCAGGCCAACTATAATGTTTACGTTGAAAAATTAAGGGTTTTTTTGGAACTAAATTGGGTTTACAGTTTAACATTAGACCTATTTGAAGGATTTTGTTTATTGCAGTTTGATTAGGAAGCATTGGTTTTGAACCTGGTTGACCAGTACAAATTGGACAGATATTTGTGTTTGGTTTAATAAGTTTCATATCATGAAAGTTTTTGCATGCGCAAAATAGTTTTTCATTTGTTTCAAGATATCCATGAATTTCTAAACCTATCATTAATGAATGTTTTTCATCTTTCATAAGATAAGTAGAAATCTAGGATTTAAAAATCTATAGAATTTTTAACTAATCTAAAACCTTGATTTTAAAGATTTAATAAGGTTTTTATTAATATATTTTAGAATACAAGATTACTTAAAAACAAAAATACATGATAATGTTTATGAATCAAATAGATATTGGAATTTATAAAACTGATTGTTCTCATAGCCAGAAATTAGAGATTCATGCACAAGCCGCTGATGGCGACAGTATTGGAAATTTTTGGGACGCACTTCCTATTGATGCTAGGGGTTATGTTGACTTTGGATATAATCTTATGGAGAAGATTATGGAGACTCATGAAGGCCTAGAGAAAGTTGTGATTCATCCAGGTAATTTTCTAGGAATTGGTCCTGCTGAACCGATTAGAGATAGCTTTAATCTTAATCCAATAACTGCTGGGATGATGGGATATGGTTCTCAGAAAGGGATTGAAATTCCAGTTGAGATTTCAGATAGGTTAATTGATCTAGAAGGATAAAACAACAACTTTTTATAATAATAGATATTTCTTATTTCATGAAAAAACCATATAAAAAACCAGTAGCTGGAGATAAGGTAGAAATTATCACAGGTAAGAAAAAAGAACAAGGAATTCTTTTAGAAAGTCATGACTCTGGAATATTCTTGTTAAAGCTTACTAGTGGTTATAATATTGGTTTGAAAAAAGAAGATGTAAGTGAAATAAGAGTTTTAGAAACAAAGAAAAAAGAACCTGAAAAAAAAGAAAGAAAAATTTCTGGAAAAAAACCAATAATAGATTTTTATTTAACAGGAGGAACTATAAGTAGTAAATTAGATCCAGAAACTGGAGGGGTTAAATGGCTAATTGACTCTAAAGAACTTTTTAATATTTATCCAGAGATTTTTGATATTGCAGATATAAGGGTAAAAAGCCCTTTTATGAAATCTAGCGAAAACATGGATTTTAGTGATTGGGCCAAGTTAGCAAGATTAGTAGGAAAAAGTTTAAACGACAATCAGGTTAAAGGAGTTATTATTAGTCATGGAACTGATTTTTTACACTATACTTCTGCAGCACTTTCATTTATGTTAGGAAAACTAAATAAACCAGTAGTATTAACCTATAGTCAGAGAAGTTCTGATAGGGGAAGTAGTGATTCTAGATTAAATTTAATATGCAGCGCTAAAGCATCACTTAGTGATATTGCAGAGGTAATGTTAGTTGGACATGCGAATATCAATGATAATTACTGTTTTGCACTTCGTGGAACAAAAGTTCGAAAAATGCATTCTTCTAGAAGAGATACTTTTAGACCAATAAATTGTAAACCCATAGCAAAAATCTGGCCTGATGGAAAAATAGAGATAATAACTGAATATAATAAGAGAAGTAATGGAAAAAATAAAGTAGAGATAAATTCTGAGTTTGACAATAAGGTTGCATTAGTTAAATTTTATCCAGGACAAAATCCAGAAATTTTAGATTTTTATCAGAAAAATTTCAAAGGAATTGTAATTGAAGTTAGTGGATTAGGCCACTTAATTAGTGAAGGAAAAAATAATTGGATTCCAAAACTAAAAGAAGTTATTGCAAAAGGATTATTTGTTTATGCTGCACCACAAACTCTTTACGGAAGGTTAGACCCTTATGTTTATAGTCCTGGTCGTAAGCTTCAAGAAATAGGAGTGGTTTATTTAGGGGATATTTTACCAGAAACTGCTTTTGTAAAACTTGGATGGGTTTTAGGAAAAAAAGAGTGGAGAGGAACTATTGCAACAAAAGTAAAGATGTTAGAAAATGTAAGTAAAGAGTTTAATGAAAGGTTGGGAGAGGAATTTTTAGAATAACTCTTTTTTTTACAAATATTTAATATATAAATAAATATAGTAGTTTTTAAATACCCAAATCTTTTAATCAGGTTACACAAAAAAGGTGAAATAAAATTTAAAAAATGAAAGCATTAGTAACCGGAGGCGCAGGATTTATTGGAAGTCATTTAGTAGATAGGCTTCTTGAAGAAGGATATGAAGTAATTGTTATTGATAATTTAAGTTCTGGGAAAAAAGAAAATATCAAACAACATGAAAATAATCCCAAATTAAAGTTTTATGAAAAAAGTATCTGCGAGGATATTGACGAACTTTTTGAAGGTGTAGATGTTGTTTTTCATGTTGCAGCAATTCCAAGAGTCCAATACTCAATAAAATATCCTGAAGAATCAAATAATGCAAATATTTATGGTACTTTAAATATTTTAGAAGCATGCAGGAAAAAAGGAGTTAAAAGGGTTGTTTATTCTGCTAGTTCATCTGCTTATGGAGATCAAAAGATATTACCTTTAGTTGAAACAATGAGCCCAAATCCAATGAGCCCATATGCCCTTCAAAAATTAACTGGAGAATATTATTGTAAATTATATTATTTAATTCATAAAATTAAAATTATAAATCTAAGATATTTTAATGTTTTTGGATCAAGGCAAGATCCTAGTGGAGGATATGCTTGTTTAATACCAAAATCTATAAATTTAGTCTTAAAAGGACAAAGCCCTCAAATTTATGGAGATGGGGAACAAACAAGAGATTTTACATTTGTAAAAGATATTGTTGAAGCAAATATGATTGCAGGAACAACAAATAATGATGAAGCATTTGGAAAATCATTTAATATAGGAAATGCAGAAAATAAAAGCGTAAACCATGTTGTTAAAGTTATAATTGGTGATAAAGATATAAAACCTGTTTACAATCCTCCAGTAGTTGAACCCAAAGACACTCTAGCTGATATTTCAGAAACCTCAAGAATTCTTGGTTGGAAACCAAAATGTAATTTTGAAGAATCAATTAGAGAAACAGTTAAATGGTTTGCAGATAATTCTTAATTTTTTCTATTTTTTTGTAATCCTTGTTCTATTCTATAAAGTTGTATTTTAATCTCTCTGATTTCTCTTTCAGCTTTTCGATTTACCTGGTAATCATATTCTGCTCTTAATCTACCTCTTTGTGCTGAACGGTTCTGACTCATTAAAATTATAGGTGCTTGAATTGCTGCTAAGCATGAAAGAATTAAGTTTAATAAAATATAAGGATATTTATCAACAAATTCACCAGTTTGAATTAAGTTTAATAAAAAATATCCACTTGTTGCCATCCATAATATAATAAATGCAAAAAATAAGATAATAAAAAACCAGCTACCAGCCCATTTTGCAAGAAAATCTGCAGCACGTTGACCAAGAGTAAGTTTTCTTTTGTCTTGAATAAAAGGTTTTGCAATTGTTTTTACAACATTTCCGGTTAGTTTTCCAACTTGTTTTTCTGCTTTTTCAAGTTCTGATCGCATAACCCTTCCTTTTTGAAATGTATTTTTCTTGATTCTTTTAGATGCCACTTTTTTCACGTCTTTTTTCATCTTCTTGTGTAGAAAAATTAGTTTATATAATTTAGGGTAAAAATATTTGATATCTAATATAAGTTGTAACTATTCAGTGGTATAAATAGAAAGGTTTTTAAACATAAAATCATCTATTTTTTTATATGATATATTAAATATCTCATAAAATTTTAAATAAACAAGGAAGTTTAAAAATAAATAATATATTTGGGGTTTTTAATGGAAAGTACTATGCAACCAACAGATAAAGAATCTGAACCAAGATCAGAAAAATATACCTATAAGGAATTAGAAAGTTTTGTTAATGGAATTGATGCTATTTCTAAAAAAATGAGAGAAGTTTATGAAGGTGTTGCTGTTAAGACTGTAAGGGGTGGTGAAAAAATTGATTCTCCTTATTATTTAGTTAATTTGCACGGAAGCCTACCTTTATTTGATGCTTTAACAATTGTTGATCATAATCTTGATACAGATAGAGCTGTTTATTTTCCAGGATCTAGCAGAATCCAACGTTCTAGAGATGTGATGAGGAATTGTTTTGATAATTTTTTCTGGGAAAAAAGAGACGAAGGTAGAGATACAACCCCTATCCTTAGTATAGATGAAATTGTAGGAGGACATTCTGTTGAAAGGGTTATTAATGCTTACAATACAGCTTTAAGAACTGTTGCTAGAAGAGATCTTGTAGGAACCGAAAGAAGAAAAAATGATATTGAAGATGTTGCCCAGGAAATTAAAGAACAATTTCCTTTATTTATTTTTGGATTAAAAGATACGAGAGACCATAGAAGAAAGACTAATAGAAAATATCAACAACTAAGTAATCCTAATAATCCTGATAAAATGATTTATGAATTTCCAGTCGATAGGATAATCACTATGGATGATCTTGATTATCAGGTCTTAGAGTTTCAACATCCAGATTCTAATGGTTGGAGTCCTGGTGGAGGATATTATCCTAAGATAGCTCAATTTACTGAAAAAAGGCCTTATCTTGAGCTTTTACACGATATTGCAAGATTTATTGGTGCTGATCCAGAAATGGTGGATATCTCAAGAGCAAGAGTTATGAGTGACTGTGAAAGATATTCAAAAAAACCATCCCATGATTAGTTTTATATATCTAGTATATTTCTTTTTTTTATGAAACTCAAATCAGGTTTAGAAATACATCAACAATTAGATAGTCATAAATTATTTTGTAAATGCCCTAGTATTTTAAGAAATGATAAACCTAAATTTGAGGTTAAAAGAAAGTTACATGCTGTTGCTGGAGAATCTGGAGAAATAGATATTGCTGCAAAACATGAAGCAGAACAAGAAAAAGAATTTATCTATCAAGGTTATGACACAACCTGTTTAGTTGAACTTGATGAACAACCACCTTATTTAATTAATCAAGAAGCATTAGAAATTGCATTACATGTTGCACTTTTATTAAATTGCGAGATTCTTCCTATTGCACAGATAATGAGAAAAACAGTTGTTGATGGAAGTAATACCTCTGGTTTTCAAAGAACTGTTTTAATAGCAAGAAATGGATATGTCAAAACATCTTCTGGAAAAGTAGGAATTAACGCACTATTATTAGAAGAAGATGCAGCAAGGCCTTCTTCAGAAGATAATTCTAAGGAAAATACCAAAATTTACAAATTAGATAGATTAGGATTTCCAATGGTTGAAATAGCAACAGATCCAGACATTACTTCACCAGAACATGCAAAAGAAACCGCGCTTTTAATTGGAGATATTTTAAGAAGTTGTAAGGTCAAAAGAGGGATTGGAACTATTAGGCAAGATGTTAATATTAGTATTCCAGGACATCCAAGAATCGAGATTAAGGGTTTTCAAGATCCTAAAATGATGATAAAAACAGTTGAATTAGAAGTTGAAAGACAGGAAAAGAATTTAAAAGAAAATAAAAATCTCATTTCAGAAGTAAGAGGAGCATTACCTGACGGAACAAGTAAGTTTCAAAGACCTATGCCTGGAGCATCTCGAATGTATCCTGAAACAGATTTACCCTTACTAAGAATCTCCAGGCAGATGATTAATCAAGCAAAAAAAACACTTCCAAAATTAAGAAGTGATATTAAAGAAGAATTAAGAAAAAGAGGACTTAGTGATGAAAATATTAAAACTTTATTAAAAGAAGATAAACTTGAGGAGTTTGAAAATCTTTTAAAATTAATAGAAGATCCAAGATTTATTTTTAAAATATTAATAGGAATTCCAAGAGAAATCGCAAGTCATGAAGGTAAGAAATTTGATAATATTTTAACCTTAGATATTATTGAAGAAATTATTAATGCAATTAATAACCAAAAAATTGAGAAAAATAATGTTAAACATGTAATGGAAGAAATTGTATCTGGCAAATCTATTAAAGATGCATTAAAAGTTGAAAAAGTAGATTTAACTGATGTTGAAACAGAAATAGCAAAGATTGTTAAAGAAAAACCAGGATTAAGTACTGGAGGATATATGGGATTAATTATGAGTAAGTTTAAGGGTAAAATTTATGCCTCTTTAGGCAATAT
>CAZJPU010000072.1:0-7097 GCA_964548105.1 Candidatus Woesearchaeota archaeon
GCTGCTCCAATTCTAGGTTTTATTGCAGAAGGTTATAATATAAATGTAGGATTTAGAATTGGTGCAATAATAATGTTAACTATTCCAATATTATTTTTATTTTTAAAAAATAAGAAATAATATCTCCCTATAGTCTATGCATTTTATATAATCCTAATCCAACTCCAGTAGTATGATGACCAATTAACCCTATCTGAACCATTGCTTGTTTCTTTGTTATCCTAGTTCGCATATTATTATGAAAAGGAGAAACATAAATTCTACCTTGATATCTGCTTTCATTTAGTATATGGATAACACTGGGTAAATGATCTTTATCAAATTCACAACCGATTAGAAAATTTCCATTAATCTTCACTTTTTGATAAGTTTCATTTATCTCTCTTGCACGAATCATGCCTTCTAATACTTCTGAAGCTGTTTGTGGTTTTCCATATACTCTTAAATTTTTATTAGTAGCAGCTTCCCACCCAACATTAATTGAAACAGAACTATAAGGAAGTTTTTCTAATGTTTCAAAAACTTTTTCAGGACTCTCTAACAGAGTTTTATTAGTTGCAAACATAAACAAATTAGACTTTTTTTGGTAAGAATTTACAAGTTCGAAAACCGCATATGCCTGAGTTGCCCCAAATTCTAATAAATCTGCTCCAGATGCTAATGCATTATTTTGTCCAAAAACTATAGAATTATAATTTGGTAAATCCGAACCAATATGTAATTTTAATTCCTGGATTTGTCTTTGAACATCTTCTCGCTTTCTTATACTAAAAGGAGAATCTATACGTGCTAAACAACCATCACAGCTATTTCCACAACCTTCTTGTAAAATTATTGGAATAACACTATAATCCTCAAAGAATGTGTCTGGAGGAAGAATAGGAATATCTCCATTTATTATTTTGTGCAATCTTTTTCCGTCCTGAAAAAGCCATGTTCTATCTTTTAGAGCAATATTTTCAAGTATTGTTTTTATTTCCAAAGGCGCAGGCCCTTTTTCAAGAAATAATCTAACTCTCTTAATCATTTCATCATAAGCCTTAAACATATCTTGAACATCTTCCGGATTTTCAATTATACTTTTCCCAAAAGTTAAAAGTTCAGGCATTGTCTGATATTGACCATCTATTAATTCAATTTGTTCCCGATTAACATTCATACTATCATAAAAAGTCCAATAATTTGAAAGTGATCTTGATACCCAGTTCCAAGCATTAATACCATTAGCAAAAGTAATATCATGAACTCTTGATTCTAAATCAAAATCAAAAATATGTACGCCTAAACCAATGGATACAGGACCATTGAGATTACGAAACATCCTTTCTTGTTTTTCTTTTTCATGATTTAATAATACCTGCAAATCATCTTCTAATTCAAACCTTTTTTCAGTTGGTAGAATAGCTGCCATGGTTCCCATTTTACATAGATTAATTTTGAGGATTATATAAGTTTATATAGAAATAATTAGATTAATTAGATTAATTAGATTAATTAGATTAATTAGATTAATTAGATTAATTAAATCGTAGATATTATAAAACAATCCCTCGAGCAGTGACAGAACTATTAGTTCGCTCCCCCATTAAATTGTAACTGGCTCTCTTTTTATTGCTTCTAAAAAATCAGCATACACTGAATATCCTTGTTTACTTCTTAATAATCCAGTAACTTCTTCTAATCCAAATGCTACTTCTCCATGAGAAAATTGAGAGTCTACATAAACCCCCCTAGGATTTGGGCCCGTAAGATAATGAAGGTTCTCATCCGGAGTATGGATCTCTGGGATTGTAAGTGGAGTCCTAACTGGTGTTAATATTCTTCTACCTGAATCATAAAAAAATGTTTCGCATTCAGGTTCTAAAGAAACAAAAGTGGTTAGTAACATTCTACTAGGCGTTGGATCCTTACTCTCCTCAGAATGATACCAGGGCATTAGAACAAAATCTCCTACGTCAAGATGCCTTAATTTTTCTCCATATTTTATAGAATTTTTTGATCTCATGCGTATTAAATTAATAATTAAACTATATTTAAATATTATTATAATTTAGTTAGCAAACAAAGAAATCCCCTCAAAAATCGAACTTATAAGACCATCCCTCAAGCAAAGATAACCAAAGGAGGGTATCCCATTAATTTTATAGATTATAAAGAAAATTCTTTTCTTCTTTCTTCCAATTTTTTATCAAACAGTTCTTTTGCTGATTTAAAATAAAAAGTATTCTTTTTTCTTAATTCATATTTTTCTTCAGGTGTAGAATTATATGTTTTAACATCACTATAAAATTGTTCCTTAAAAGCATCAGAAAGCTTATCTGCATCAATTAATAACCTTTTATCATGATCTTCAGGATCCTGAAACTTATGAGCTACAGAAATCTCAACTATTTCTTTAATTTTTTCAGGATCATAATTAACTTTATTTAAAATTTCTTGAATTATTTCTGGAGCAAATTCTATATGCAATCTAAGTGCTTTATTCTGTTCTTCGAAATTCTTGCTTTTTTGCAAATCAATAGGAACTTTTCCCCATCCAACATCATGAAGAATTGCAGCAAGTAATAAATTATCTTTAGAACCTCCCTCTTTATCCAACAAATATTCCATTGCTTTTATTACCCCTTTTGTATGGATTACAAAATCCCTAAGAACTCCTTTTTCAAGATAAGGTATCGCAAGACCCAATATTTCTTCATATTTTTCTTCCATTTAAGATAAAAATAATTAGATTATATAAAATTATAGTTTAATTATTTGAAACAATTAACATTATTTTTATTTAACAGACTTATATATCTCCCAATTAAGAGCTTTAACAACCTGTTTTGCAGTATTAATAGTCCAATTTAGGCATAAATAATCACCATCCTCTACAATAATTGAGTTATAACCATAAAAATAATCAAACATTACACAACTATCTCTTGCTAAAATTAATAAAATATCTCTTTTTTCATTTTTTGTCAATGGATTTACTTTATCATACTCCTTAATGATAAAATTTACTTTTTTTATGAACTTCCCTTTACCATATTCAATAGTTGTTTTAATTAAATAAGCAATATCTCTAATTCGTGGAGCTATTTGGGTGTTCTCAAAGTCTAAAATACCTACGACATTATTATCCTTATATAACAAATTCTTTTTATGAAAATCTAAATGTATAACCAATAAATTCTGATTAAACTTTTTATCTTTAATTTTCTCTAAAATTTGAATCATCATGTCAATATTTTTTAGTATTAACAAATCTGATTTATTTTTAGGTTTAATTTTTTTCATGTTAAAAAATTTCTTCTCTAAACCGGTAATCTCATTTTCTTCTTTATTTGAACCTATTGGAAAATTTTTAACAAATTTATGATACAATGCAAGTGCATGAACCATGCTCTTTAGTTGGGCAGAATTTAATGCTCTTCTTATACTTCCTTTAATTTTTTTATAAACCCAAATGTTTTTATTATTAATTTTTGAAACATACCCCATTTTATTATTTTTTATTGGAATTGGAATTTCATATGGAAATTTTTTCTTTTCTAAATATTCAAGAACCTTAAATTCTTGTTGTAATTTCTTCTCCCTCTTAGAATTTAATTTTCTACCAATTATTCTTACAACAAAATCTCCTTTATCAGTTTTAAAATTAAAATTAAAATTTATCCATCCCCCTGAAATTACTTTAACACTTATTACCTTTCCCAGATTATAAGAATTAGAAATATAATCTATTTCTTTTTTTAAAAGTTTCATAGAGATACAATAGAAAATAGATATTTAAAACAATCCCTAGAGTAAGTATGGAAGATTAGTTGAATCCCTTACTTTTTAGCAAAAACTATTGCTTCCATATGTTTTCTCCAAACTACTTGAGGATCTATAAAACCAATTTTTGCCATTAATTCTAACGAACCTGATTCATCCATTACAATTTCAGATCTTTCGTCATATTCCATATGGTCATTCCATTCATTAAACCAGTCTTCTTCATTTCTTCTTTCACAAACCCCTCTTAAAGCAGTTATAGACCAATCATAATCTTTTTGATGTTGATCTTCATCAGTTTGTTTATATTTATCTCCATTAACAAAAACTCCATTAGGCCTTAATACTCTATAAATTTGCCTTAATAATTCTGGCCTTCTCCCTTGTTTAAAATTATGTATTGTCCACCCTGATGCAAAGCCATCATAAAAGTTTGGATCAATGTCCCTTAAATAATCAAATATGTCTGCTTGAATAATCTCGACCCTATCTCCATAATGAGAAAGATTTCTTCTTGCTTCAACAACCATCTGAGGTTCTACTTCAACTGCAGTTACATTAATTAATGGATTTACTCTAAGTAAACTATCTGTAGTTGGTCCAGGACCACATCCAACTTCTAAAATTGAATAACTACTTCTTTTTGGCAGATTTCTATCTAAAACTGTTGATACTGTTTCTTGTAACTCCGTGAAGTGTGGAAATGCTTCCATAAATAAATCATACCCTTTACCACCTATTACTCCTGAAAAATCATTTTTATTTGCCATATTAATATTCTCAAGAAATACTCTTAAGGTTATATCCCCTCATAATATATTTCAAACTATATACTTTTAAATCTTTCTAAATATATTATCTCTCGAACAAGTATATCTTTTTAGTTAAAATACCCCTAACTTTTTAAATATTAGAAATATTTGATTAATATGAATCCCTATGAAGAAAAATTAAAGAAATTTATTAGTGAAAATAATATCCAAGCAGAGCATAATCATTTTGATAAATCTGTTCATACAGTAGAAGATGCCTGTAGAGAAACAAAAGCAGAACCTGATGATTTTATCAAGACAATAGTAATGGTTTCTAAGGATAATAATATAATTTGTGCACTTGTTTTAGGTTCTTATAGGGCAAGCACATCAAGAGTTGCTAAAGCATTAAATATAGAAAGACCTAATATTGCAATTCCAGAACAAGTATTAGAAAAAACTGGTTATCTTGTTGGAGGAACCCCTCCTTTTGGATATGAAGCAAAATTCTTGATTGACCCTTTAATTTTAGAAAAAAAATTTGTTTATGTTGGAGGAGGAACACCAAGTGCTCTTGTGAAAATTTCTACTAAAGAACTAAAAAAAGTTTGTAATGGTATGGTTATTAGAGTTAGAAAGTAGAAAATATATTTTTTAAATCTCCCTCGAGCAGTAATGTAACCAAAATGTTCAGATTTAAGATTTATTGAGAAACCGTTCGGCGCCCGCTCCGAGACTCAAATAAGGGTAAAAAAATTATACATGAGTTTGCATTAATAATATCATTAATCTAGTTTATTTTTTCTATTAGTTTTAATCTCTAATTCTGAAAATTTTCTAGTTAATAGAAAATTACTGACAAATTGGTAACCTTGCATACCAAAGTCTATTGCTCCTTGAACATTTTCAGATCTATCATCAACAAATAAAACTTGACTAGGAGAAATAATATTATAAGGATTTAATCTTTCTAATAATCGAGAGTATGCTTCAGATTTTGGTTTTCTTGCTCTTATTTCTTGTGAAAGAACTATTTCATGAAATCTATCTCCACAGGTTCCTTTAATATAAGTGGCATGAGATTCATTAGAATTTGATAAAACTCCAGTGATATATCCTCCTTGTTTTAATCTTTTAATTTTATCTAAAAGTAAAGAGTTAGATCCTTTAAAAATTTTTAAAAAAATTCTTTCAAAAGTTTTGATATCTATATTTAGTTTACAATCTCTACAGATTTGTTCATAATATTCTTCAAAACTGAATATCCCTGTTTCAAAATCATTAGAAACTGGAGATTCTCTAATTTTAGAACTAAGTTCATCAAGAGGTAACCTTGAGTAAGAAGAAAGACTAGTTGGGAATCTAGATCCATCTACCCCATTTAATACATTTCCAAAATCAAATACTAATGCAGATATGTTAATTGTCATGCTAAAATTTAAATTAAAACCTTGTTTTTAAATCTGCCTTTTTTATTACTACTGTATAAAAAGAACGCCTGCGCCAAGCAAATATATCATTTTGGTGGATATACCTCTATTTTTTCTCTCTTCCAACTTGTTTAAAATAAGTAGACCTTTGATTATCATTAAGATTATACAACTTTGAATATATTCTCTTAATTTCAATAATATCTTCAAAATTTAACTTATCCATATCAATAATAATTTTCCAAATTTGAGAATTCTGATTTAATCCTTTTTCAGACAATCTTTCTTTAACCAAGGATTTAATGGACCTTATTGTAGTCTGTTTTTGATTTTCAGATGTATATTTGTACTTCTCTGTATCAATACCCTTTAGTAGATTTTCAAATCTTGCTTCTAATATATTAGTCGAATTTTTTTCTAATTGATTTTCCATTTTAATTATAAAAAAAAATATCTATATAAAACTATTTAGAATTTATAAAAAACATCCCCTGGGCGAGAGTCGAACTTGCGTCAAGTGGTCTACAGCCACCTGTAATAACCGTTATACTACCAGGGGTTATGAATTAAGTAGAAACCTGTGGTATTTAAAGGTTTTTGGGAAGTATAAAAAATACTAATATACTTTTAACCATTCTTTTTAGGCTCGTTAATAAAAAAACTTCTATTAGAAGTTGTTTCTTTTATTTTTCCATCTTTTTCATAAGTAGCACTTGCAGAAGGAAGTTCAAACTTACCTACAATCCCAATTTTTGAATATATAATATAAGTAAAAATTCTTTCTTCACCTTTGTTAAGAGACTCTATATTCCACACAAGCCTTTTATTAAGAGTATCGATACTATCTGGAGCAATAGCACCAAACTTGTCATATAATTTTACCAGTGGAGGAAGTTTATCAATAACATGAAGACGCTCAAGAAAATTTTTAGAGCGAATCCTCAAAGAAATTTTTAATGCAAATTGCCCCCCCTTAGTTTTAACAAAAGAAACATGCTTTTTCAAACTTAAATCAGTTTCTATAGAACGTTTAATAAAAAAGATAATTACTATAATAAGAACAATAAGAAGAATTGGAAAATACCAATTTGTCTTTACAATAACCTTATATTCTTCATTAGGCATAATTTCTTTTTCCCAAGAATAAAAA
>CAZJPU010000073.1:0-6895 GCA_964548105.1 Candidatus Woesearchaeota archaeon
TTAGAAAATTAAAAAAATTAAAAAATAATAAATCTAAAAGATTTTTATTTTGGAAATAATATCTAAAAAAAGTTTGAGTAAAAGAGATTTATTATTTTTTTATATTTTAATTTTCAAATTCTTTAGCAATTTCTAAAATAAAATTATCTTCTCCTTTTAAGGCAAGAATTTGTAGTCCAACAGGAATACTATCTATCTTGCAAACAGGAACACTTATTGCAGGAAGTTCACAAAGATTTGCAAGAACAGTAGTTACATCATAATTATACATATCTTCAATACTTAATTTTTCACCAATCTTATGAGGAAGTCTTGGGACTGTGGGCATTATTAAAATATCAAACTCTTTAAATGCTTTTTTAAATTCTTCCTGAAGAATTTTACGAGCAATAAGAGCTCTACGATAATACTTTCCAGCAAATTCTGCTTTACTAATTTCCTTTCCACCTAAAATTCTTCTTAAGACTTCTTCACCACAAACATCTTCTATTTTAAAACCATATTTTCTACCATCAAATTTTCTAGTTCCTGAAAAAAACTCTACATAAACAATTGGATAATAAGTTTGGATTCCTAAGTCTATATGTTTAATCTCTACATCATCAAACTTCCAATTATTAAGTTTACAAACTTTTTCAGTTTTTTCCATAATTTTTTTCCATATTTCTTTATCAGCATTTATTTTTGGAATTCCTATTTTAATCTTCTTATTTTTTAAATCAGAACTTGCACTTCTTTCTTTTTTATCAAAATTATAATTTATCGTTGTTGCGTCTTTTTCATCCTTGCCTTTTAAAACATCAAAAACAATTTCACAATCTTCAACACTTTTTGCAAGAGGCCCTATTTGGTCAAAACTCATTGCCATATCTATAAGTCCATACCGACTAACAGCACCATAACTTGGTTTATAACCCACAATTCCACAATTACTTGAAGGATTTCGTATACTTCCACCTGTATCACTTCCTAAAGCAAAATCACAAAAATCTGCAGCAACTCCTGCAGCACTTCCACTACTACTTCCACCTGGAATTCTATCTAAAGCAAAAGGATTTTTACAAACACCAAAAGCACTAGTTTCTCCACTTGCACCACAAGCAAATTCATCCATGTTTGCCATACCTAATACTATAGCATCTTCTGCTAACAATTTTTCGATAACTGTTGCATTATAGCCTGATTTATAATTTTCTAAAGTCTTAGATGCACAATTACAAATTAAACCATTGACATTAAGATTGCTTTTTACAATAAATCCAATACCTGCAAGCTTTCCAGCATTACCTGTTTTTATTTTTTCATCAATCTTTTTAGATTGTTCAACAGCATTTTCATTAATATGTAAAACAATATTCATTTTGGGATTTTCTTTTTTTATTTTATTAATAAAATCCTGAATATTTTTTCTTGCACTTAATTTGCCTTCTTTTATTAATTTTAATTTTTGTTTTATCATTTATCTCCTCCTAAAAAAAGTACTAGAATAAAAAATTTCTTCTCTTACTCCAGGATTAAATAAAGGATCATCCCTTCTTAATTGCCTATTAGGCTGAGTTTTGGCAACTTCTTTAATAGGATCAACTACATCTCCTAAATATCCATCAGTCCCATTAGTTCCAGCATTTCTTTTTTGTTTTATATCCTCATAGTTTGGAGGCACACAAACAATACCAGCTTCTGCCCCTATAAAATAGGCTCTTGGCAAAGAAATAGGATTTGTCATTTTTTCCAATCTCCTTTTTCAGCAATTATAAAATCACTATTTTTCTTTGGTGCATTTTCAAGTAGTTTTTCTTTAAAACCCTTACACATCTTCCCTTCTTTTTCAGATCTTTCAAACTCTTCCCTATCAACATAAAATTGTTCGTCTTTTTCTCCAACATTTGAAAGTTCTTTTGCAAATTTATTAAGGATTTCTTTTGCTTGTTTTTCAATTTGTTTTTTGTCCATTTTGCTTATATTAATTTGGGATTTATATATTTAAAACTATCTCACAAACCTTATTTTAATCTTCTTTTTTTTATCCTCATCTATTTCAATAACAACAGCTTTACTATCTTTTGCAGCACCTGTTGAAATAACTACTGTTTCACCAAATTTTTTCACACCTTGATGCTCATGCATATGTCCGCAGATAAAAAGTCTTGGTTTGTATTTATTGATAAATTCTAAATAAGGTTTAAACCCTACATTTTTTCCATTCATAGTATTTTCCTTATAAAAAGATTTTACTTTATCAAAAACCCCATATGGAGGATAGTGTGCTAGAAAAATATCAATGCCTTTTTTTGCTTTATTAAATAGTTGTTTTTTTTCTTTTTCATGAATTTTTTTATATTTTTCCCTTCCACTTTTTTCAAATGGCCCTTGTTTTGTAGTATAAATAGTCGCGGTTACCTTTCCCCCAAAACCATAGATTACAAATCCTTTAATTTTTTTAATTTTTTTATTTAAAAAATTAATATTTTTTTTCTTTTTCATAATTTCAGAATATTTTTTTAATTTAATATCTGCCTTTTTTTCTTTATGCATTCCAGCTTCAAAATCCCAATTTCCATGAACACTATAAATAGGAACTCCTAACTGATTTAATTCATTAATCACTTTTTTACCTGAATTATAATCTTTTAAAATTAGTTCTTTAGCTTTTTTTGCACCAACTACATCAACCCAATCTTTTGAAAAATTTTTAAATATAATATCTAACAGTTCCTTGTTTCCCCCAAAATCTCCAGTACTTAAAATAAAATCTATTTTTTCTTTTTTGGGAATGTTTTTCAATTTTTGAGGAAATTTTCCGTGAAAATCACCTATTGCTAATATCTTCATAAATTAAAAAAACAAAGATTGTTTATAAAATTAATCAAAATCCTTTTTCCAAGAACCATCTAAGAATTTCTTGAAATCCCAATCTGGGCCACTATAATAATCTATAAATTCATCAAAACCCACTTCTCTAACTTGCTCTAATCCCTTTAAAACATCCCTATTTTGGAGATTGACAAACCTTTGATAACTCTTAATATCTTTTGATCCTTCATCTTCCAAACCACCATTTATTCCTTGCCAAGACATAATATCATCATTATCAAATCTTGTCTGATTCTTAGTATTTAACAACCAATCTAAAATAGTTAATTTAGCAACTAATTCTTCTCCAACTAACGCCTCTAAACAAACATTAGAAAATTCTTTTCCTTTTTGTGAATCACTAGATTCTTTTTTTGACCATTGCTCATAAAGAGTATCAATTCCCTCATCTATCTTTAAAGTTGTAACAGGTTCTAATTGATGGAGAAAAACTTTGTAAGCTAAATCAGCAAATCTACTCACTCTTGTAACATTTTCTCCCTGGCAAAGATTTAATACAACAGGTCTTCTAAAAACAACCAATCCTTCCTCATCATCAAGAGAATAAAATCTCTTTTTCCCAAGCATAAATTGAAAAGGATATCTTTTTACAAGATTATGAGTTTGAGTGTCTCCTCCAAAACTAGCACTAATCTCTACACCATACTCATAACCCCCACTTTTCATAGGTTTCACAAAAACCCGATCATCATAATTAAAACCATCTAATTTAGGAACGTCTAAATCTTGATTTTTTAAAGGGACTTGAAAAACAAGTTTAGGAATTGTTGAAGGATCTTCCAATAACAAATCTTCTAAATCATCCCCAAATAAATGTCTTTGAAAACAATTAAATCCTTCTACAGCATATTCAATAGAATGTCTTGCTTCTTTGTCTAAGCCTTCTAAATCACTATCAAAAAATTCAAAATAAGGCCCTATTTCTCTTACAGAACTAACATTAAAAACACCTCTTCCAGAATAACCATTAGGTCTGGGAACCTTTAAAAGACCTTGTTCAAGTTCATATTCTACTCTACTTGCAATTTCTTGTTCAAAAATATTTTCCATAGAAAAATTAGTTTTTGATTACTTAAAAACTTTATGATTCTGTGTTAATTGTACAGTGGTAACAAAACCAAAAGATTTAAATACTGGTAATACTTAGATATATTATCACCTCTTTTTCCCTAGAAAAGCAAAGACTAGTCTTTTAGGGCTTGAAACTGGCTTTTTTAGGGTTTATATTCTCTCAAATTATAAGTGATTAATAATCCGATTATATCAATTATTTCTTCTTTTGCTCTTTCTTCTCTTTTTTATCACTACTTTCTTTCTTATTTTTAGGAATTTTAGGTTCAACATGGGCTTCTTTTAATTGTTTTACAGATACTTCAGAAGGTGCATCCATTGTAACATCTCTTGCTTCTTTATTTTTTGGAAATGCAATTGTCTCTCTAATGCTTTTTTCACCTAGAATTACCATTAATAACCTATCAATACCTGGAGCTATTCCTGCATGAGGAGGAACTCCATATTTAAATGCAGTTAATATATGCTCAAACTCTTTTTTTTGTTTTGCATCAAATCCAATTAAATCAAATATTTTTTCTTGGATTTTAGGATCATGGATTCTCACACTTCCTCCACCAACTTCATAACCATTTAAAACTAAGTCATATTGATAAGATTTTGCCCTTCCAGCATCTTTATCATTTAAATATTTTATATCTTCTTCTTTTGGCATTGTAAACATATGATGTGAAGGCCCCCATTTTTGTCCAGCACCATGAAAAAAATCTTCTTCTGACTGTTTTTGGAACAAAGGAAAGTCAATTATCCAACAAAAACCTAGTTCATTAGGGTCATCTTTATTTTTTCTAATATCTGGATTATCTCTTCCGTATTTTTTCATAGCTTCATCATAAGAAATTCTTGGAAAGGGTATTTTTGTAAATTTTTTACCAGGAAAAATCTTTTCAACCATCTCTATCATAAGCTTTTCAACAAGTTCTAAAACATCTTCCCTCTTCACAAAAGACATTTCCATATCTAATTGATAAAACTCTCCAGGACATCTATCTGCTCTTGCATCTTCATCTCTAAAACAAGGAGCAATTTGAAAATATCTATCCATTCCTGAAACCATTAATAATTGCTTATATTGTTGAGGTGATTGAGGTAGTGCATAAAATTTTCCAGGAAAATTTCGTGATGGAACAATATAATCTCTAGCACCTTCTGGTGTTGATTTTGTTAAAATAGGGGTTTGAATTTCTAAAAACTGTTGTTTATCAAGATATTCTCTTATAAATAAAATCGCTTTATGCCTTAAGGTTAAATTATTCTTTAGTTTTTCACTTCTTAAACCTAAATATCTATATTTTAATTTTAAATCTTCATTTTCAATATCATCATTGATTTCAAAAGGTAATTGTAAACAATCTGTAAATACTTCTACTTCTTCAATAAAAATCTCTACTTTTCCACTTGAAAGTTCCTTATTCTCACTTCCCTTAGGTCTCTCATTTACCGGTCCTTTTATTTGAATACAACTTTCCTTACCTAATTTTTTAAGTGTTTCAAAATCTTTATTGCTTTTTATAATAACACATTGAACTTTGCTATATCTATCTCTTAAATCTATAAATATTACTTTACCATGCTCTCTAAAAGTATCTATCCAACCGCAAAGCTTTACTTTTTCGCCGATTAGTTTTTCATTAATTTCTCCTAAATTATGGGTTCTTAACATCTTATTAGATTATATTTTGAATTTATAAGTTTTTGTATGTAGGAAAATCATTATAATTTAAGGTAAAGAATATCTTTTATAGATCTTAAGAATATTCCTATTATGACAGAGAAGATTTTTTTATAAATTCATTAAACAAAACTTTATCACTTTTTCCAAAAACTTTCTTAAAAATCTTTTCATATCTTTTTTTAGTTGTATTTTTAGAATATTCTTTTATAAAAATTCTTATTTTTTTCAATGAAAATTTTTTAATTAAAAATTCAGTGAATGCTTGCCATATAGGATATCTAGGTAAGTTCCCTTTTTTAAAATTCTTTCTTTGATATCTAAAGTCTAAAATTTTATAGTTAATTTTATACTTCTTAACCATATTTTCTATTTCTTTGTTTGAATGAGAAAAATTTTTCCCAATATTATTTGCAAGACCCTCTACAAACCATTGAGGACTCCAGGTTTTACAAATTTGAGAATAAAAAATATGGCTTATTTCATGATTCATTAGATTTGGGAAATCTTTCTTTTTCCAATATCCTAATTTTTCAATAAATTCTGGACTTCTTGTTGTAATTCCTTTGATTCCAAGCCCTACTGCTGTTGCGTTTTTAGAATAATATGGCTTTGCATATTTTTTAAAGTCTTTTTCAGAATCACAAATATATATTTTAAATTTTTCTGGTTTTTTATGAAAAAATTTTAAATTAATTTTAAAAGAGTTTTCAAAAACTTTGATTAATCCTTTTTTAATAGGGGAATTTCTAAATATCTCTGCAAATGTTAAATCTTTTTTATATTTCATAGAATTAAATAGTTATGTTAATATAAATAGTTAAGGTAATATAAATAATTATTCACTAAATTTTAAAATATCTCAATTAAAAATATTCCAAAAAATTTTAATACTAGATATCTTTAATAAAAACATGGAATTAGAATCTAAACTTAAAATCGCAATTCTTATTTTAATTGTAGCTTTATTTTTTATAGTCATACCTTTCACAATGTATCTTAATCAATCAATTACAGGAGATGTGATTAAAACATCTGAATCTAAAATTTATTCTTACACAAAAGCAATATGCAATGAATCTAATTATTGTCAGGATTATGAAATTAAATGTTCTGGTAATAAAACCATAGAAATTAAACCCATTACTAGTGCTACAATTCAGTTTTCTAAGGATTGCAAAGATCCAAGAAATAAAGAAATAATACAAAAATTATGTGAATAAATTTGTAATAAAATTATTTCAATAATTTTCCTAAGATATCATTAACTTCTTTTCC